>DATAOI010000008.1 GCA_036265815.1 Gemmatimonadales bacterium | reverse complement strand
CGCCTCGGCCCCCAGCAGCCCGCGCACCTTGGACCACTCGCTCCCGCTCAGCGCGGGCAGCGCCGCCGCGTTCTCCTGCCGGGCTCGGGCGCGATCATTGAGCGCCGATTTCCGGTGGTGTCTGGGAATAGCTACCTCGGTTTGGCCGGGTAAGTAATCCACTCCCAGAGGGTCCACACGTGACCCGTCAGTCCCGCGGCCATCGCCGGGGTGCGGGGTTGCCAGTGACCATCCTCTCCGGCAACTCGTAACGTCCTCACGCACCAGCAGAAATTATAGCTGTACCCGATGAAGTACGACGCAGCGTGGTGCAGGGCGATCTCCTTGGAGAAGCCGTAGGTCTTGCGATGCTTGCGGCGGTTCTGATGACGGTCCGTCCCGTTGTGCCGCTCGACGAATGACGTATTGATCGTCGTGCTGACCGTCGAGCGATCCAGCCACGCCTGCAGTAACGCCAGTGTCCCGTAGACCAGAGTCCGCACCACCTCCACCACACGCCCCTTCGCCCGCCGCTTCCGCACGGTCGCGTAGCACAGATCCTCCGGCGGGACCTTCACGGGCTTGGGCGGGCGGCCCGGCCCCGGACGCTTCGGCCGGGGCCGCTCGATACCATAGACCTCCTTGATTGCCGTCTCATACGGGGCATGCTCGTCGCTGGTGAAGAGCAGATCCGTCCTCCCCGCCGTCCGGTCGTGGACCTCCTGGATGACCTGCTCGCAGGCCGCGCCCTCCCGCTTGCCCGGCACCAGGCACAGCAAGAGCCGGCTCTCGGGATCGACGGCCGTATGGTCCCGGTCATCACCCCGCAGGCGGTCCAACGGGTCCAGCGGATCGCACGCCTTCTCCTTCTGGTAGACGAAGCCCCACTTCTCATCAAGTTGGACCTCACGCGTCTCGGGGGGAAAAGGCCACCAACTCCCGGTGGAGGGGCTCGGCATGGGCGCCGGCCAGGGCGATGTAGCGCGTGACCGTGTTCTTATCCACCTTCACCAGGCGACTGGTGGCGCGAGTCCCACAGCCCTCTCGGATGTGGTCCAGGACGGCATGGACCTTCGCGTCGGGCAGCCGGGCCTGCTCCAGGACGGTGCCCTTGCGTTCGGAGAAGCGAGCCTTGCAGGTGCGGCAGTAGACCATCCGGATGCGTCGGGTCTTGCCGCTGTAGCCGCGGAAGGTGAGATTGCCGAGGCCCCGGCGGCCGGCCTCGGGGCATTGGGAATTCTGGCAGCAGAGTTGTTCGATGGGATGCATGCCGGTCCATCCGGATCGCAACAGTCACGAGACACACCACTTGGACGGATCGCTCCCTCCGCTACCAGCATCTCAAGGGGCGGCAGCCAAGGCCAGACACCACCGGAAATCGGCGTTGAACAGCAGTTCGACTTGCCGGCGCACTCGGTACAAGACCCAGAGCGCCTCCGCCGTGAACCGCTCCGCCGCGAGGTCGGTGACCATCACCGTCCACCGGCACAGGAGCCGCTGGGCCTGGCTGAGCTTGCGGCCCTCCTTCTTCCGCTTCGCGCGCGGCCGCTTCAACCGCGCCTCGGCGACCGCCGCCGGGGTGCGGACCGCCATCGGCCGACAGGTCA
>DATAOI010000007.1 GCA_036265815.1 Gemmatimonadales bacterium | reverse complement strand
GATGTGGGGGTGCTGCAGCTGGGCCGCGATCTCGATCTCCCGGAGAAAGCGGTCCGGGCCCATGCTGGCCGCCAGCTCGGGGCGGAGCACCTTGACCGCCACCTTGCGCCGATGCCGCACGTCCTCGGCCAGATACACCGTGGCCATGCCCCCCGCCCCCAGCTCCCGCTCCAGCACGTAGCGCTCGGCCAGAGCGGCGGCCAGGCGGTCATACGCCTGAGTCATCGGGGGCATTCGGGCTGAGTGTGAAATGGCAATTCGACAAGAAGCTAACCGGCCGGGACGAGGCGGGTAATGGCGCGGTGCCGCCGCCTCCGCTGCCCGGCCAGCTCGCTCCATTCCCCGCGGCCGACCTCGCGCTCGATCCGATACCGGTCCGCGAGGGCGGTGACGAGGTGATCGTACGCCCCGGTCACGCGACCCCAGCTTCCAGTTTGCCCGGCTTCATCGGGCGGTCCCATCGCAACCGGCGCAGCACCGATACGAACTCGGGGTCAGTCCGCAGCGCATCATACCCAGGCCACTGGGGAGCGATGAGGGCAAAGAGCGGATCCCGCACCTCGGCCGCCTCGGCAACGTGCCGGAGCACATCGGCTCGGCGGCCAGCGCCCAGGGCCGCCACCGTGAGGACCGCCGGCTGGACGTACTCGCCTCGCGACCGAGCGAAGAGCTCGGCATACAGCGCGTCGGCCTTCTCCGGCCGCCGTGTGGCGCCATGCGCCAGGGCCAACCCCATCATGAGCCAGGGATGGCGGCCGAATCGCGACAGCATCGAGCGCCCGATCTCAACCGCCTCCGCCGCTCCCGGTCCGAGCGCGAGCGCGTGGAGCCGTGTCCAGTTAGGGTAGAAGGCCGTCGGGTCCAGCTCGATCCCACGCTCCGACTCCGCCGCCGCGAGCTCCGCTTGCCGGTTCCACGCCAGGGCCAGCGCCAATTGTGCCCGAGCGTGGGCGCTCAGGGGGTCAGCTTCGACGACCGCGCGCAGCTCCGGGAGCGCCCGGTCGTGGTCGCCCCGCACGTAACACCAATCGAAGAGTGCCCGAAGGGCCCTGGCGTCCTGGCTGGTTGGGTCCAGCTCGACAGCGCGAGCCCACGCTGCGGCGGCCTTCTCGCGGTCGAACTCTCCCATGAGGGAAAGGAGCCCCAGGGCGAGCTGGCCGGCCACCAGGCTCGAGTCGAGCGCCAATGCTCGCTCTGTCGCGGCGGCCGCACGCGCGTAGACCTCCGATGGGTGGACCAAACCGTAGAGGCTGAGCAGCAACAGCGCCTCCGCCAGCTCGGCGTGCGCCGGGGCGAATGCCGGGTCAAGCCTGAGCGCCTGATCGAAGCACTCGACCGCACGCAGCAGGGCCGAGCCCCGCTGCCGGGCGAGGGCGCGCCCCTTGAGGAACAGCTCGTACGCCTCGAGGTTTTCCGTGGGTGGCCGTATCAAGGCTTCGCCGACGCCCAGTGTCACTTTGAGCTTGCCGGCGATCGCCAGCGCGATCTCATCCTGAATCACAAACACGTCGGTCAGCTCGCGATCGTAGCGCTCGGACCAGAGGTGATAACCGTCCGCCACGTTGACGAGCTGGGCGGTGATGCGAAGGCGATCGCCGGCCTTGCGCACACTGCCCTCGAGCACGGTAGTCACGTTCAGCTGCTCGCCAACGGTGCGGAGGTCCGCGTTTCGGCCCTTGAAGGAGAAGGACGAGGTTCGGGCCGCCACGCGAAGCCGAGGCAACTGTGTCAGGGCGTTGATGATCTCCTCCGAGATGCCGTCGGAGAAATACTCGTTCTCCGGATCCCCGCTCATATTCGCGAACGGCAGCACGGCGATCGAGCGCTCGTGGCCTCCGGCGTCGGTGGGTCCGTTCTTCGCGATCAGCGCCTGGGCGAAGCGCTCGACCGTGGCGAAGCGATCCTCCGGAGCCCGCGCCATGGCGGTGTAGAGCGCGGCATCGACGCCGCTCGAGATGTGGGGCACCTTCACCCGCAGCCTCGGCGGCGGCTGGGTGAAACGCTGCACCAGAATGGAGTCGAGCGTGGGGCCGGTGAATGGCGGCTCGCCGGCCAGCATCTCGTACAGGACGCAGGCGAGCGCATACAGATCGCTTCGCCCGTCCACATCGCGCTCCCCCGCCGCCTGCTCCGGGCTCATGTACGCCGGCGTGCCCAGCGCCAGGCCGGTCAGGGTGATGCGCTCCGAGCCTGCCGCCGAGACCGCTCGGGCGATGCCGAAGTCGGCCACGACCGCATGGCCCGACTGGAGCAGGATGTTTTCCGGCTTGATGTCGCGGTGAATGATGTCGTGCGCATGGGCGTAGACCAGGGCGTCGGCGACCTCGCTCGCGATTCGGAGGGCCTCGTCCACCGGGAGATGCTTGTCGCGGGCCAGACGGTCGCGCAAGGACTCCCCATCCACGAATGGCATCACGTAGTACAGGAGCGTGGGCTGACCGGGTCCTTCAGCCTGGGCCTCGCCTGAATCGTACAGCGCCAGGATGTGCGGGTGATTGAGCTTTGCCGTCGTTCTTATCTCACTCAGAAACCGCTCGGTGCCGAGCGTGGCGGCGAGATCCGGACGCAGAACCTTCAGTGCGACCTTGCGCTCGTGCTTGAGATCGTCCGCGAGATAGACGGTGGCCATGCCGCCGCGGCCCAGCTCGCGCTCGATCCGGTAGCGTTGGGCGAGCGCGCTGGTCAGATGCTCGAGCGGCCGGTTCACGACCCGACCAACCGCGCCGGCGAGGCGGCAATCGCGGGTGAGTGGCCGACCGCCTCATCCATCGTTCGGTCCGCCCGGATCCAAACCCAGAGGACGGCGCCGACCAGTGCGAACAGCGACGCCGTGCCGAGCGCGATGGGCCACCCCAGCGTCCGCGCCGTGAGCGGCACCAGCAGCGCCACGACGCCTCCGACCACGTTCCCGCCGGTGTTCATCACCCCGCAGGCGGCGGGTGCATGCCGCCCGCCCACCGACGTGGCCGCGGCCCAATAGGCACTGTCAGTAAACTGCTGGGTGCCCAGGCATAGCGAGAGATAGAAGACGGCCACATAGGGGCCGACTGCGGTGGCGGCCGCCAGGAGGAAGCCGCCGGACAGTAGGAGCCCGATCATGATGACGAAGCGACAGGCCACTCGGATGCCGCGCCTGTGGGTGAGCCGGTCGCACATCCAGCCGCCGAGTGCCGCGGTGAATGCCCCGGTGACCCAGGGAGCCGCGGCGAGCCAACCGCCCTGAAGCTCCTGGAACTTCCGGACCTCGACCAGATAGATGTACAGCCAGTTGAAGAAGAAGTAGAAGATGTAATTCTGGAAGAAGTAGCTCGCGGTGATGAGGGCGATTTCCCGGTTCCGAAGTACCACCTTCCAGGCGCCGCGGACTTCGCTCACCCCTGCGGCCGCGGGGCGGTTCTCGTCGATGACCGCGATCTCCTCCGCACTCACCGCGTAGTGCTGTACGGGCTGGTCTCGTCCGTACCACCACCAGACGCCCGCGCAGAGGAACGCCACGGGCGCCGTGAGCGCGAACGACCCGCGCCATCCGACGGACAGGATCAGCCAGGCGATCAACGGCCCGGTAGCCGCGGCGCCCAGCGTAAGTCCCGTGTTGGTGAGGGCATTCGGGAGTGCCCATCCAGTGACCGGAAACCATCGTGCGATGGTGTGACCGCTCAGGACGGGAAACAGCGGCGCCTGCGCCGCCCCCATGAGGAAGCGAAGGGCCGCGAGCGTGATGACGATCGCGAGCGGCCCCGCGGCCGAGCTGCCGGGGATGAACGCGACCAGCAGATTGAGCAGGCCCCAGAGCACCGCGACGAGGGTGAGCGCCTTCCGGCCGCCCAGCCATTCGCCCAGCAGCCCGCCGGGCAGCTCGAAGAGGGCATACCCCCAGGCAAAGGCCGCCAGCACCCAGCCGAGCTGCACCTGGGTGAAGCCCAGGTCTCCCATCATCCGGGCGCCCGCGATAGACATGTTGGTGCGGAGCAGGTAGGCCACGAAGCTCAGGAGCACGAGCAGGGCGAGGATGTTCCAGCGGACGTGGCTGGGACGGGCGCTCACCGGGAGCCCTCCAGCTCGACCACCCAGAGATCGCTCTCGTTCTCGCCCAGGGTGAAGTACAGCTGGCCTCCCCGCTCGACCATGGTACCCTTACCGCTTCGCTGCACCGGACCGTCGAAGCTGACCAGGTCGCGAGGTGCGCCACCGGCCACCGGGATCTCGCGGATCTGGGACTGCCCTGCGTGTTGGAACGCAAGGAGCACGCTCCGCCGGTCTTCCGCCCAGATCGGGTTGCCGGTCGACTCCTCCATGCCGGAGACCGGGAGAAGGGTCCGCAGTCGATCATCAGCAGTGGAGCCGACCACCAGCCCTCGGGCCGTGTCGTAGGCCACGAACTCCTTGCGATTGATGGAGAAGTGGATGCTCGCAGCCGCCGGACCCGCTGCCGTCAACGGCGCAGGCTTCCCCCAACCGCCGCCGGTACGCGAGGCCTCCATCAATCGGCCGGGCGCTCTCCCGCCGTAGTTGGGAACGAACCACCAGGTGAGACGGGAGCCATCCGGCCACCAGACCGGGCCCATCGCGTCGCCATCCATCTCGGGTGACACGGCCACCGGCGTGCCACCGTCCCACGGCTTGACGAAGACCCGTCGATAGCCCTTGGGACCGATGCTGTGATACGCGAACTCCTTGCCGTCCGGCGAGGGCTGAGGAGCAAACGCCGGAAAGGTGTCGTCGGTGACCTGCTCGATGTTTCCTCCCGGAAGCGGCATGCGAAAGATCTGCTGAAGCCCCGCGCGGTCGGAGTCGAACAGCAGCCAATGTCCGTCGTCTGAGATCGCGAAGATCTCGATGTTCTGCTCGCCGCTCGTCACCGGCTGGGCGAAGCGGGCCGACACCGTGCCGGTCGCGGGGAGCGGCAGGCGCCAGATGTTGGAGCGGATCCGAGCCACCGAATAGGCCAGGCGGCTCCGGTCGGCGGAGACCGCAATCAGCGAGACGTTGAGGCCGGTGGTCAGCCGGCGCGGCGCGCCCACGGGATGGCCGTCGCGACGGAGGTCGAGCTGGTAGATGTCGCGGCCTCGATCCTGATCGGAAACGAACACGAGGCGCCGGTTGGAGATCCAGGCCGGACTGGCATTGGTGTGATCACCCGCCGTGAGTCGGATGGGAACGCCACCTCCCGCGTCCACCAGCCAGATGCTGCTGGTGGCGACGTTCCAGTCCGTCAGATAGGCCGAATTGCCGGACACGAAGGCGAGCCACCTGCCATCCGGAGACCACGCGAGCTCGTTCGGGTCCAGGCTCCGCGTGATCAGACGAGGCGGCCCTCCCGCCACGGGCCGGACCAGCAGGGAATCCCCCATGACGTAGGCCACCGCTTTTCCATCAGGCGACCACCCACCGAAAAGACCGCGAGGTACCAGCAGTCGCGGGGTGCCGCCGAGCGCGGGAACGACCTGGAGGCCTCGGGGGCTGCCGGTCAGCAGTTGCGAGCCGTCGGGTGACCAGCTCAAGGGACTCATCCGGGTGCCCAGGACGATGGCACTCCCACCTTCGACCCGCCGAAGCTCGAGTCGATCAGCCGTATCGCCCGGGGCGAAGGCGACATACGCGACCGACTTGCCGTCGGCCGAGGGAACGGGCATCTCCTCGACGCCGGCGGTGAGCGTCACCTGAGTGCGGTGCCCGAACTGCAGGGGCGGCGCGGGGCGGGTGAAGGCAAAGACGAGCGCGGCGGCGACGAGGACGAGGGCCGCCACCGCGGCTCCGAAGGCGAGCGATCGACGCCGCGCGACGGAGCGGGCCTCCAATGGCCTGGTGGCCATCGGGGTCATCCCGCCGCTGGGAGTGGCGAGCGGCTCGAGCTGGGTGACCAGGTCGCTGGTGCTCTGCCACCGATCGGCCGGATGCTTCTCCAGGCAGCGCAGCACGATGGTCTCCACCGCCGGCGCCACATTGCCCCGGTAGGTC
>DATAOI010000006.1 GCA_036265815.1 Gemmatimonadales bacterium | reverse complement strand
GGTGAGCCCCCTGCCTCCCGATGCCGGCGGAGGCCGAACCATTCCGGTGCGAGCCGGTGACAATCTGCAAGCCAAGATCGATGACGCCAAGCCGGGTGACACTCTCGTCCTCGACGGCGGAGCCACCTGGACCGGGAACTTCGTGCTGCCGCCCAAGTCCGGAGCCGGTTGGATCACCATTCGGGGCAGCCAGGAATCGCAGCTGCCGAAGGCCGGCCAGCGCATCAGCCCCTCGGCGGCGCCATCGATGCCCAAGATCCTGACACCGAACGGCACGGGGGCGATCAATGCCTCTGATGGCACTCAAGGCTGGCGACTCGTCGGCCTCGACGTTAGCGTCGCCCCGACGTGGCAGTCGACGGTGTATCAGCTCCTCGCGTTTGGCTCCGGAAGTGCCGACTGGGGCAAACGCCGGCCGACCGACGTGGTCACCTCGCGGATCATCATCGAGCGGTGCTATATCCACGGCTCTCCCACCCAGAAGGTGCGACGCGGCATCCTCGCGAACGCCAGGGACATGCGGATCTCCGACTCCTGGATCGACGAGATCCATGATAGCGGTTTCGACTCCCAGGCGATTCTCGGCTATGACGGGAGCGGTCCTCTCTTGATCGAGAATAACGAGCTGCAGGCCTCTTCCGAGAACATCATGTTCGGAGGGTCGGATTCGAGTCGCCCTGACCTGGTGCCTGCGGATATCGTGATCCGCCGGAACCACATCATGAAGCCGTTTCGTTGGTTTCCGAGCCATCCCACCTACGACGGCAGCCACTGGGTCATCAAGCCCCTGATAGAGCTGAAGTCCGCCCAGCGGGTGCTCATCGAAGGAAACACGCTGGAGAACTCCTGGTCGTGGCCCGCCTTCGTCGCCGACGCATTCAACCAGGATGGCACCGCCCCCTGGTCCGTGGTCGAAGACGTGATGATCCGGTACAACGTCGTGAAAGAGGTCACGGGAGTCTTCCAGGCCTGGGCGGGCTCAGCTCCGGTCCGCCGGGTGGCCATCCTCCACAACAATGCGACCGGCGTCCGAACCGGGTACCCGGGCAATGCCTATGTGAAGGGCAAGCAGCTGAGACTGACCGGCGGCGCCCCGATCGAGGACGTGTGGGTCGAGCACAACACCACCCAGCCGGCGGACTCCGGCCCCTTCACGCTCGACCTTTCCAAGGGCACGTTTCGCCGGTTCACATATCGCTACAACATCGTGGGCTTTGGAAACGGAGGCCCCACCGTCGAGGGAGTGTGGAGTGGAGACGATGCGTCGCTGGACTCGGTGGCCCCCGAACGCGACTTCGCGCTCAACGCGCTCGTCAGCCTCGGCAATGCGGTCGGGACCTCCCGCGTGGCCAACTCCCCGTCGGTCTGGCGCCAGCCTCAGTGGCTCTCGTTCGGCGATGCGGCCTCCGCGGGTCTGAACCCGGATGGCACGCTCTCGACCAACAGTCCCCTGAAGCGGCGTGCGAAGGACGGATCCGACCTCGGTGTCGACTTCGAGCGCCTCAACGCGGCCCTGAGCGGCTCGGGAGCCGCCGCTGCAGCCTCTGCACAGTCGGCCCCGTCTGCACCGGTCACCGCCGCACCGCCTCCCGCATCGGCGGTGGGCCCGAAGACCAAGTGACTGTCACGCAAATGGCGGCTCTGGCCCAAGCCAAGACATTTTTGGAGGGGCGCTTCCCCGAAGCCTACGGAGCCCTCCAGCAGCTGCGCTACCGCCGCACGCTCCGGCGTGCCTTTGGAGACGTCGCTGCCGCGCGCGACCTCACCGTTCAGGCCGGCCCCTTTCAGGGGCTCTCGTACCCTCCGTCCGTGGCCACTCCCGCACGGCTGATCAGCCACGCCTTGTTGCCGAAGCTGCTCGGCTCCTACGAGGAGGAGCTGCACCCTGCGGTCTCCGAGCTCCGGCAGCACACGTATTCACGTGTGATCAACATCGGCTGTGCCGAGGGCTACTACGCCATCGGCCTCGCACGCGTCCTTCGGGCGCCGATCTACGCCTTCGACAACGACGCCGAGGCCCGCCGCCTGTTCGGTCTCATGGTCCACGAGAATGGCGTCGCCGGGCACATCACCCTCGGCACCGAATGCACACCGGAACACCTCCAGGCGCTCACGCCCGAGCGGGCGCTGGTGATCTCCGATTGCGAAGGATGTGAGCGCTTTCTCTTCGCGGACTCCGTTGTTCCACACCTGCGACGATCCGACCTGATCATCGAGCTGCACGATTGCGTCGATCCTGCGATCTCTCGCGCGGTACCGGCCCGCTTCGCGGCGACCCACCACGTGGAGATCATCCAGCGTGCGCCGCGCAATCCGGCGGACTATCCCGCGCTTCGCGACATGCCGCCATACTCGCAGGCCCTCGCGGTCAACGAGTTTCGCTGGGGCACCATCATGTGGGGGATCTTCCGGGCCAAGGCAGCCTAGCCCGGATCGCGCCCCAGAAGGCATCCGACCCGGGATCGAGCCGCAGACCCCTCAGAGCGAGGGCAACGGCGCGCCCTCGCTGCGAGCCGGTCCACAGTCGCTTCGCCGAATTGATGCTGTCGGCGGCGCGCCATCGCCGAGTGGCGCGGGCGATCGCGTCCCGC
>DATAOI010000005.1 GCA_036265815.1 Gemmatimonadales bacterium | reverse complement strand
CGGGCCGCGGGTCGAGGTTCTTGCCCTTGGGCAGGGTCGCCTTGAACCCGGCGGCGATCAGCGGCGTCACGATCATGAAGATGATCAGCAGCACCAGCATGACGTCGATCATCGGCGTCACGTTGATGTCCGCCTTGACGGCGCCGACTCCGGCGCTACCCGTGGATATGGCCACTGCCGGTCACCGCCTTCTGGGCCTGGAATTCCTTGGTGAAGATCGAACGCCCGAACTCGCTCCCCACGCTCTTGATCAGGTAGTCGATCAATTCCTTCGAGGTATAGGTCATCTCGACGGTGAGGTTCTCGATCTTGGTGGTGAAATAGTTGTAGGCCCACACCGCCGGGATCGCGACCATGAGGCCGAAGGCGGTGGTGATCAGCGCCTCGGCGATACCGGCCGAGATGCCCGCGAGGCCGCCGGAGGCGCCCTGTGCCGCCATGCCCACGAACGCGTTCACGATACCCATCGTGGTGCCCAGGAGGCCGACGAACGGCGCCGTGGAGCCGACCGTGCCGAGCACGCCCAGGCCCCGCTTGAACTCGGCCAGCACGATCAGCATCTGCCGCTCCACCGCCCGCTCGGCCGAGTTGATGTCGGCCGCGGTGATGGTGGCACGGTCGCGCAGCAGCGGCTTCACCTCGGCCAGCGCTTCACCGAGCACCCGGGAGACGTGGCTCTTCTTGTTCTTCTCGGCCAGGGTGATGGCCTGGTCCAGGTTCTCTTCCTGGATGGCCCGGGAGAACTGGGGAGCGAACTTGCGCGTCTCCGACTCGCTCCGCTTCAGCTGGATCAGCTTGGTGAAGACGATCGTGAGGGAGTAGATGGACATGATCGCCATGACGACGACGATCCCCTTGGCGAAGTTGCCCATCTGCGCCCAGAGGTTGAAAAGGTCTAGACTCATGTTGCGATGCCTCCTGGGAGAGCGCCTGGCCGGACCGTGCGTGGTCCGGCGGGAGAAGTCTTACTGGCCGTTCTTGAACGTGATTCGCTGCTGCACCAACTGACGGACTGGCTGCCCTTTGAACTTGGCCGGCTTGAACACGCCTTTCCGGATGGCCTCTTCGGCGGGATCGACGAAGGCCGGGTGCGTCGTCTTGAGCACCTTGAACGAATTCGGCTCGGCGTGTCCGGTGGTATCGACCACGTACTGCAGATCCACCGACCCCGCGATCCCCGCGCTCTGCAGCACCGGCGGATAACGGGGCGTGGGGATGGAGATCGGCTGGACCGGATCGTCCAGCTGCGCCTCCAGGAACACCTCGCCAGTGACGGGGCCGGTCCCGCCCACGACGCCGGCCGCGATCCCGCCCTCCACGCCCTTTCCGGTGAAGTCCTTCGGATCGAAGGGCTTCTCGTTCAGGTCGACGGGCGGAATGTCCTTGGGGATGTCGGTGGGGGCCACCACCGTCTGGAATCCCTTTGGCGGCGGGTTGGCCGACACGATCACGTCGGGTGGCGGCTGGTCAGGTGGGGGCGGCGGTGGCGGAGGTGGCTTGAGGAAGACCATCGTGGTGTCGACAGGACGATTCTTCATCGTCTCGGCCACGCCTTTGGTGGCCTCTACTGCGCCGAAGATGAGCGCGCCATGCACCACGACCGATAGGGCGGTCTGCCCCACGCTACGGCTCGCCTTCGGTTTTGATTCGATCAGGTTCTCGAACACGCAACTACCTCCGGGGGAGGGTGATCGTGTCGCTAAAGTATCACCTGCTCGATAGACCTGTCTTTGCCCCCGAATGACAATTCGATGACAGTCACATTACCAGACTGTGACCCCGGGGCTGCTCGTCCCACTTGGAATCGCGAGCGGCTCTTGGGCAGCTGTTCGCGGTTCATACGAAAACCCCGTGGACGCCAGTCCGCCTGTGATTCCGATCACACAGCGCTCCCCACCACCCTGGGCAAGCTGACGGTGAAGCGGGTTCCCCGCCCCGGCCGGCTCTGCACCGTGATCGAGCCCCCGTGCGCCTCGGCGATCCACTTGGTAATCGCGAGTCCCAGCCCGGTACCGGGATGCTGGCCGCTCCGGGAGCGGGCGGGATCGGCTCGCCAGAAGCGGTCGAAGATGTGGGGCAGGTCGCCGGGCGCGATGCCGATGCCGGAATCCTGGACCGTGAAGCTCACCACGCCGTCCTGATCCTCCAGGCTCAGCGCCACCTTGCCGCCCGCCGGGGTGTACTTGATGGCATTGGTGACCAGGTTGAGCAGCATCTCCTGGATCCGGTGACGGTCCACCGCCAGCCGCACCGGCTGCCCGGGCATCTCGCTGGAGACACTGATTCCCGTGCTCTCTCCCAGCATGCCCGCCGTCTCGGTCACGTCGCTCAGCAGGTCGCGGAGGTCCGACTCCTCGACCGCCAGCGGCGCCCGCCCCTCGTCCGCTCGGGCCAGGGTGAGCAGGCTTTCGACCATCTCAGTCATCTGATTGATCTGGGCCAGCGTTTCGTCGAGCGACTGGAGGATCTCCCCCGGCGTGCCCGGGTGCACCAGGGCGCGCTCGACCCCGGCCCGCAGCACCATGAGCGGCGTCTTGAGCTCGTGGCTCGCGTCGGCGGTGAACCGATGCAGGCTGGCGAAGCTCTTCTCCAGCCGGGCCAGCATGCCGTTCACCGTCACCGCCAGACGGGCCATCTCGTCCCCCGAGCGGGGCACCGCCAGCCGCCGGTGCAGGCTTCGGCCGTCGCTGATCGCCTCCACCTCGTCCATGATCCCCTGCACCGGCCGGAGCGTCGTCCCGGCCAGCCAGTAGCCGACCAGCGCGGCGCCGATCAGGATCACTGGGGCGATGAGGAGCATGGAGCGGAGCAGCTGCGCGGGCCCGAACCCGACTTCGCGAGTGCCAGTAGCGACCAGCAGGCCGCCAATCTCCGGCCCGGCCGCCTCCACTCGCATGGCGAGGAAGCGCATGGAGCCTTCCGGAGCACCGGAGTCCAGCGTGCCGGAATGTTTTGCGAGACGGACGGTGTGGAGCTCTGTGGTGAGCCGCTGAAGCACGTCGGCGTTGAGGTTTCGGGCCGCCTCAGAGAGCGCCAGGACTTTCCCGCCGGTGTCGGTGACGACGAGGTAATCCCGGGCCGCCTCCAGATAGGCGCTGATGCCCGGATCCAGCGCGGGGCTGGTGCCCGCGGTGGTGACGATCCGGCCCAGCACGTTGTAGGACTCGCTGAGCCAGCGGTTGGCCAGATCCGCCTCCAGGCCGAGCCGCTGATCGAGTTCCCGCAGGCTGGATTGCCGCCGCTCGAGGTACAGCAGGGTGCCGAATGCGACGACGGTCACGCCGAGCGCCACGGTGTACCAGATCGTGAGCCGGCTGCGGATGGTGGTCATGTTACGCTTTGACGACGTACCCCACGCCGCGCACCGTGTGGACCAGCTTGTGGGCCTGTCCCGAGTCGACCTTCTTCCGCAGCCGGTTGATCACCACGTCGACGATGTTGGTGCCGGGGTCGAAGTGATAGTCCCAGGCGTACTCGGTGATGAGGGTTCGGGACATGACCCGGCCCGCGTGCCGCATGAGGTACTCCAGCACGGTGTACTCCTTGGGCGTGAGATCGATGGTCGCCCCGGCCCGGCGCACCTCGCGGGTGGCGTTGTCGAGCTCGAGGTCGCCCACCCTTAGCAGCGGGTCGCGGATTTCTTTGGGACGCCGGCCCAGCGCTTCGACCCGGGCCAACAGCTCCTCGAAGGCGAACGGCTTGGTCACGTAGTCGTCGGCCCCCGCCCGGAGCGCCTGCACCTTGAAGTCGACCGCGTCCTGCGCCGTGAGCACGAGGATGGGCGTGGTGGTCCCCCGGTCTCGCAGCGTGCGGAGTACCTCGAGCCCGCTCATCCCCGGCAGCCGGAGGTCGAGCACGATCAGATCGTACCGGCCGCCCGAGGCCAGCCGCAGTCCCTCCATCCCGTCATCCACCAGGTCGGCATGGTAGCGCTGCTCGTCCAGGCCCCGCTTCACGTACTGGCCCACCGTGCGGTCGTCCTCGATCACCAGGATCTTCATGCCGCTGCCGCCGGCAGGCGTACCCGGAACGTGGCGCCCCCGCCGGGCGCGCTGTCGACCTCGATCCGGCCCCGATGGTCCTCCACGATGCCGTAACTGATCGAGAGTCCCAGACCGGTGCCGCGGCCGGGCGGCTTGGTGGTGTAGAACGGCTCGAAGATCTTGCTCTGCTCCTCGCGAGGAATTCCGACGCCGGTGTCCTGTACCTCCAGCACCACCTCCTCGGCGCGGAACCGGTCGCGGCTGGTCCGAAGGGTGAGCTGCCCGCCCTGCTCCATCGCGTCCATCGCGTTGAGCAGCAGCGCCATGAGCACCTGGGTCAGCTGCTCGGCGTTCCCCAGCACGGGCGGGAGCTCCGGATCGAGCTGCTCCACGATCTGGAAGCGCTTGAACCGCTGGTGGTGCTTGAGCAGGGAGAGCGCATCCGCCGCCAGCCCGTTGAGCGACACGGCGGTCTTGGCCTTGCTCTTGGGCCGACTGAAGTCGAGCAGGCCGTCCACGATCCCGCTGCAGCGCTCGACCTCCTTATCGATGATCTCGAGGTACTCGGCCACGGCGGTCGCGACCGGCGAGCGGGCCGGCTCAAGCCGTCCCTGGATGGCGGCAACGCAGGCGCTGATGGTGGCCAGCGGGTTGTTGATCTCGTGCATGACCCCGGCGGCGAGCTGGCCGATGGCGGCGAGCTTCTCGCTCTGCATGATGCGGGCTTGAATCCCGTGCCAGTCGGTCACGTCCTCGCCGATGGTGATCACGTGGGTGATCTCGTCGCTGTCCAGCCGCATCGGGATCTTGCTCAGCCGGTAGAACCGGCTTTCCCGGCCCTGGGGGACCTCCAGCGTGATCTGCTGGATCTCGCCGGTCTGGAAGACCCGGTCCAGCTCGGAGCGCAGCCGCTCGGGATCCTGCCGGGTGAGCACGTCGAAGATCCGGCGGCCGACCACGACCTCCCGGCGGAGCCCCTGGGTGCCGGTCTCCCGCTTGCGATTCCAGGTCTGGATCCGGTACTCGCGGTCGACCACGTAGAGGCCCAGCGGCAGGGTGTCGATGATGAGGCTGGTGAACCGGCGATGCTCCTCGATCTCGCGGGATTGCGCCGCCACCTCGCCGGCCAGATCGGTGGAGAGCTCCGCCGAGGCGACGTAGGGCGTCAGGAAGTCGGCCACGATCCGCAGCACGTCGAGCCCGGCGTCATCGTCCCGGAGGCGGGCGGTGAGGAGCCCCAGCCGGGTCCCCTCCTGCTCCAGTGACAGCCGGTGAAGCGACGGCTCGTGCGGCACCGCGTCGAGCGAGCCGAGCCACGTCTGCCCGCCGGCCGACGCGGGAGCGGCCACGGCCCGGAATGCTGTCGCGCTCGGCTCCCGAAACCAGATGGTCACGTGTTCCGCCGGCAGCCCCGCCCGGAGCGCCTCGGTGACGGCGGCGAGGGTCGGCTCGATCCCGAGGCCGGCGTTGAGCAGTTTGGCGATCGACCCCAGCAGGGCGAGCGAGCCAGGCTCAGCGCCGCTCACGGGGGCCTCCCCGGGGGGCGGCGATAGCGGTGACGCTCAGGATCCGCCATTGCCCATCGATGCGCCGGAGGACCAGGTGCTCGATCCAATCTCCCTCCACAACGTCCCCGGCCACGGGCAGCCGTCGCCGGGTGGTCATCCAGACTCCCGCGAGCTCCCCCTCCTGACGGAAGTCGGCGCGGAGCACCCGCAGATCGAAGCGCTGCAGACCCAGCCCCTCGAGGCGCCGGGCGATCGCGCTCAGCGCGAAGTCGATCGGCACGGCCTGGTGCGCGCCGGCAGTGATCGGCAGCAGCGGGCCGGAGTAGCTGGCGTCGGGCCAGAAGAGTGCCCGTGCGCCGCTCCAGTCCCGCTCCGAGAAGCTCCGGGCGTAGCCCGCGACCAGCGACTGAACCGCCTCCTCGTCCCGTCTACTACCGGTCGGGGTGTGGTCCTCGATGCGGCACCCGGCGATGGCGAGCAGGCCAAGATAGAGCGCCGCGCTGTGCAGACGGCTCATCGGGATCCTTGGATGGCGAGCTGACGGTCAGGACTATGATTGTAGGGCGCGGAGCTGCTGAAGCAGCTCCGCGTTCTCGCGCCGGGTGCCGGTCGAGTCCTCGGCGAAGGTCCAGCGGACCTTGCCGAATGCGTCCACCAGGACGTAGGCGCGGTTGGAGAAGAACTTGTCCTCCAGGAGCGTGCCGTACGCCCGGCTCACGTCCCGCTTGAAATCGCTCAGCAGATCGATGCCGATCCGCTCCTTGGCCTTGAACTCCTTGAGGGTCGGCACCGAGTCGACGCTGATCGGCAGCACCTCGGTGCCCGCGCTCCGGAACTGGTCGTAGTCCTCGGTGAAGGCATCCATCTCCTGGGTACACACCCGGGTGAAAGCGAGGGGGAAGAACGCCAGGAGCACGTTCTTCCCCCGTAGCTTGGACAACGTCACCTCGGCGCCCGAGGTGGACGGAAGGGTGAAATCAGGCGCGAGCGACCCGACCGCCGGGAGCGCCCCCACCTCAGCGCGCTACCTTCTCGTACCGTCTGGCCACCTGTTCGTAGCGCTTCCCCACCTCGGTCCAGTTCACCACGTTCCACCAGGCGGTGACGTAGTCGGGGCGGCGGTTCTGGTATTTGAGGTAATAGGCGTGCTCCCAGACATCGCAGCCGAGGACGGGGATCTTGCCGCTCATGAGCGGGCTGTCCTGGTTGGGGGTGCTCTCGATGGCCAGGGTGCCAGTCCGGTCGAGGGTGAGCCAGCCCCAGCCGCTGCCGAACCGCCCGGCGCAGGCCTTGGCGAACTGCTCCTTGAACTGGGCCAGCCCGCCGAAGGTCTTCTGGATGGCGTCGGCGAGCGCGCCGGCCGGCTCCTTGGCACCGCCGGGCGTCATGATCTCCCAGAAGAAGGTGTGGTTGACGTGGCCGCCGGCGTTGTTGCGGACCGGCGTCCGGATGGCCTCCGGCACGGCGTCGAGGTTACCGACCAGCTCCTCGACCGACTTCTTCTGCAGATCCGGATGCGGCTCCAGCGCCGCATTCAGGTTGTTGACATACGTGGCGTGGTGCTTGTCGTGATGGATCCGCATCGTCTGTTCATCGATATGCGGCTCGAGCGCCTTGTAGTCGTACGGGAGGGGGGGAAGGGAGAATGCCATGACCGACTCCTCAGGAAAAAACCGCAGGATCCCAATGACCTGTCCGTCTCAAGCCGCGAAATATGAATCTGGCCCCGAGAGGGGTCAACGAGCCGCCCGGGTCGGCTGCCCGATCTGGATCACATTTTGCACCGATAACCTCGAGAGATCGTGTGTCTTGAGGTGAGGCGCCCGCCCTTCCTCGCAGAAGCACAACTCGACATCCGAAGCCCGTAATCCGAGTACGCGTTGCCCGGGTGAAACGCAAGCCGTGCAGGTTATCTGCAAGGTCCGACCTGTGAGCCGAAGGAATCCGAGCCCGTGACCGTCGCCATCGAACCCGTCGTCTCCAGCGTCGCCGGGGCCCAGGAGGGCCAGGAGCGGCGGCGGCAACTCCCCAAGCGCAAGCTGTGGCGTCCGGCCTCCGAGCTCGCCGTCGATCTCGGCACGGCCAACACCCTGGTGCTGGTGAAGGGCGAGGGCGTGGTGCTGAACGAGCCCTCGGTGGCGGCGGTCGACCAGGCCACCGGGAATATCCTGGGCATCGGCCTCGAGGCCAAGCGGATGCTGGGACGGACACCGGACGGCATCCTGGCGGTCCGGCCGATGAAGGACGGGGTCATCGCGAACTTCGAGGTGGCGGAGAAGATGCTCCGTCACTTCCTGCGGCTGATCATCGACCGCACCATCATCAAGGTCAAGCCGACCGTGATCGTGTGCGTCCCCTCCGGGATCACCGAGGTCGAGCGCCGCGCGGTCCGGGACTCGGCCCGCTCGGCCGGGGTCAAGCGGCTGCTGATGGTCGCGGAGCCGATGGCGGCCGCGATCGGCGTGGGTCTGCCGGTGGAGACGCCGGTGGGTAGCATGGTGGTCGACATCGGCGGCGGGACCACCAACGTCGCGGTGATCGCGCTCTCCGGGATCGTGTGTGACGCCTCGATTCGGACCGGCGGTGACGAGTTGGATCAGTCCATCGTCCAGTTCATGCGGAAGACCTACAGCCTGCTGATCGGGGATCCGACGGCGGAGCGGGTGAAGATCCGGCTGGGGTCGGCGGTGCCACTCGAGCCCGAGGAAGAGATGGACGTGAAGGGTCGGGACCTGGTGTCCGGGCTTCCCAAGACAGTGCGGGTCGACTCGGGCGGGGTCCGCGACGCTATCCAGGAGCCGATCTCACGGATCGTCAATGCCGTACGCCGGGCGCTGGAGATGACCCCGCCGGAGCTCGCCAGCGACATCCTGGAGCACGGCATCGTGCTCACCGGCGGGGGCTCCCTCATCCGAGGACTGGATCAGCTGCTGATGGACGAGACCGGGCTGCCGGTGCGGGTCGACGACGACCCATTGACCTCCGTCGTCCGCGGCACCGGGCGCATCCTGGATGACTACGTCCGCTACGGGAACGTGCTGACGACCTGAGTTGCACGCCGGGAGCTGCTACCCGGCGGCCTCCCCCCATCCACCGGCGGCAACGTCCAACCTGACGAGGCCGTCGGTGGATGGTTTTTGTGTGGGAAGCAAGCCACAGATGGGGCCGTGGCCTTGTGCGCAAGTGCGGGCGCAGCCCGGCCCCTGGCAACGGCTTGCCAACAGTTGCATGGCTGCTCGGAGCCGGATCTGGCTTGGCATGTGACTGGCGTTTATCGAGATACGACAGCCCATCCCAAGGAGCGTTCCATGCAGTCGCCGCGGCTCTTCCTGCTCACCCTTGGCGCGCTCACCCTGAGCGCCTCCAGTGGACCGGCAGGCGAGACGACGTCCAGCCCCGAGGTCCCGCCCTCCCAGACCACCTCGGGACGGTAACCATGGACCGGGTCACGGAGGTTCTTCTCATCGAGGACGAGGCGCTCGACCGTGAGCTGGTCCAGGAGGTCCTGGCGCTCAAGGGTCGCGGTCGGTTCAAAGTCACCGAGGCCAGCGACCTTACGGCGGGGTTGAGTCTCTTGCAGGCTCGGCCGTTCGACCTGGTGATGCTGGATACCCGGCTGCGGAATGCGTCGGCGCTGAGCGCGCTCCGGGCCATTGGCGAGCATGCCCCACAGACCCCGATCCTGCCGCACGCGACCTTCATCACGCCTCCGGTGCGCCACGCCGCGCTTCAGCGGGGCGCGTTCGACGTGGCGGGCCGCGGCGACCTCGACCCGATGTGGAGCGCCGTGCGAAACCTGTTGAGCCTAGGTGCGGACGGCGCCGTGCTCGGCCGAGTGGCGAGTGAGCGCACCGTCCCCGTGTGAGCGGGCGCCGGTGGCCGCGGCGAGCATGCTGCCGACGAGCTCGCAGAGCTGGTCCGCCCCGAACGGCTTCTGCAGAATCGGTCCGGGGAGATAGGCCGGCCGATAGCGCGGGAAATGGCCGGTCATGAAGATCACCAGCACGTCCGGATAGCGTCGCGCCAGCGTTCTCGCCAGCTCCTCCCCTCCCACACCGGCCATCTCGAGATCCAGGATCGCGATGTCCGGCAGCCGCCTCAAACCCTCCAGGATAGTTATCGCGCTCTCGCCGTCGGCCGCGGTGCGGATGTCGTAGCCCCGGTCGGTGAGAGTGCGGGCCATGACCTGGCGGACGGAGGGCTCATCGTCAACCAGAAGAACCAAAGGGCGGTCGGAGGACTCACCGATCGGGGAAGCCATGACAAGCTCGCTTGCGGAAGGAGGCGCGGGGGGACTTCCAATGTATGGCGGTCGCGGAATTGCGAAAGAGGCGCGGTGGCCTTGGAGGCCGCGGGCGAGGGTGATTTTCCGGTGGGCAATCGAGTGAGACAACTCAAGATACGTGACACCGGGAGGTCAGGTGATTCCCCGGTGATTCTGGCGTGAGTCCCGGCCATAGACTGGTCGCGGTAGCAACCGACCCCCGGCTGACGTGCTTTCGCCAATCAACGTACGAGGTTCTCAATGCGGTACTCGAACAGCCTGCTCCCCACGCTCCTGATCACGACCGCCGCCTTCGGCCTTGCCGCCTGCGACGGCGACACGCCGACCGACCCGAGCGCTCCTATCGCGGCCAAGTCCATCGCCGTCCCGTCCCGCAAGCTCGCCTTCACCACCACCCGCGATGGCGACGGCGAGGTGTACGCGATGAACGCCAACGGGACCGGCCAGGTCAACCTGACCAGCAATCCTGGCGAGTCGGACTACCGGCCGGCATGGTCGCCCAACGGCAAGAAGATCGCCTTCCTGCGGGGCTTCCATCTCTTCATCATGAACGGCGACGGCACCGGACTGCAGGACCTCACGGGCGCAGCGGGATTCCTGCCCAGTGCGCAGCCCGTCTGGTCGCCCGACGGCTCGACCATCCTGTTCTCGATGGGGCCGTCACAGGGACCCTCGGGGCTCGACGTCTGGCGGGTGCACCCGGACGGCAGCGGTTTGGTCAACGTGACGGCGGATGGCCTGTTCAACGGCGATGCCGGATGGTCCCCCGACGGGAGCCGGATCGTGTATATCCGCAATACCAGCGACGGCGTGAGTCAGACGGAGGACCGCGGCATCCACAGCATCGCGCCGGATGGCACCGGCCGTATCCAGCTCACGGCCAGCGAGCGCGACTCCAAGCCGGCCTGGTCGCCGAACGGAAGTCAGATCGCGTTCACTCGCTCGACGGGGCCGGGTGCCGACGATGAGATCTTCGTCATGAACACCAACGGCGGGAGCGTCACCAACATCACCAACGACCCGGCGGATGACGAGCTGCCGGTGTGGTCGCCCGACGGCAGCAAGATCCTGTTCCTGAGCCCCCGCTCGGGGAGCTGGCAGCTGTATACCATGGGAGCGACCGGCAATAACCTGAGCCAGCTCACGGCGACGGATCACACCGGCCCGGGCGTGTGGTCGCCGGATGGTGCGTACATCGCTTTCACTCGCCGCCCGGAGGCCGGGAACAAGTTCAGCGTCTGGACCATGACGGCCTCCGGCGACGACGAAACCGTGGTGAGCACCGGTGGCAACAACTCGGACCTGACGTGGAAAGGCATGCGATAGCGCTAATGCGCAGGAGGGCCCCGGGGAACGTCCCCGGGGCTACTCCCTGCCCTCGGAGTGGAGTACAGGACGTCGGCCAGACCAGCCGTCAAGGCCGGCACCTGATGGCTCATGTGGTTGTCCAGCACGATCACGACGCAATCTTCGGACGGCATGCGCCAGAATCCGCTGGTGAACCCATAGATCGTGCCGCCGTGTTGGATGACCGTGGTGGGGCGACCCCCGAGGGACTGGGTGCCGATGAAGACACCGTAGCCGTATGCGCCGAGCGGCAGCCCGGTCGGGAGGTGCGGCGCGACCATGGCGGCGGCATCTGCCGTATCTCGGAACACCCGACCCGCACGCAGGAGCTCCGCCCAGCGCAGCAGGTCGTGGGCGCTCGAGCGGAGCATCCCGGCGGAGAAGACCGTCGAGGGATCGATGAAGGGGGCGTTCCGGACTCCGTCGGCCGTTCGGATGTACCCTGAGGCCCGCCGCTCGGTGATCTCTGCGGGGTCATCGTACCCGGTATCGTTGAGGCCGAGCGGGATCAGCAGGTGCTGGCGCAGCGCTGCGGCGTAGGTCGTGTCCGTCACCCGCTCGATGATGGCGCCGAGCACGACGTAGCCGGAATTGGAGTACTCCCACTTCGAGCCGGGTGGGAACGCGAGCGGAAGCGTGTCGAACAGCGCCAGGAGCTCGCGGGTCGTATGCGCACGTGTGGCGTGGTCCTCGTAGAACCGTGGCAGCCCGGGATAGTCCGGCAGCCCGGAGCTATGGGTCAGCAGGTGCTCGAGCGTGATTTGCTCTCCCTGCGGCCGGGGATAGTCCGGCAGATAGTCCACGATGTGCCCATCGAGCCGCAGCTTGCCTGACTCCACCAGGCGAAGCACCAGGGCGGCCGTGAACTGCTTCGTGGTCGAGGCGATGCGGAAGCGGGTCGCGATGGTGTTGGGAACGTGCCACTCGCGATTGGCTTCGCCGAATGCGTGCTGGTACACGATGGCCCCACGAGCGGCGACGAGCACGACGCCGCTGAACTCGCCCCTGGCCACATAGGCGCGCACCAGGGAGTCCAGGCGGGCGGGAAGAGTCGCGGCGTGCTTGGCGGGCGGCCCGGCCTGCAGCGTCGAAAGGGTGGCGAGGGCGCAGAGTACGCTCACGGCCATGGAGATGACTCCGGACTGGTGAGGACGTCGCTGGTGTGGAGCCGGCGGGAGGAATCCGCGCCGCGGGCGTCAGAGTGGACGCGCGAGCGTTTCCTGGTCACACGTGGCTGCAATCCCTACCCGGCGTTGGAGCCCGCCACGGAGCGACTGCTGCGACGCCCGGCTTGGACCCCGGCTCTCGCCGCGTCAGAGATAACTCAGCCAAGCCTCGCGGCGGCGCTGCTTCAACGCCGCGAACCACGCGCAGAGCGGATACATCAGGATGACGATGCCGACCCAGATAGCGTAGATCACCGGCAGCGAGTACCCCCAGCCGGGCGGCGGGGTGAAGGGGTAATGCCCGAGGTCGGGAGATTCGAACATCCAATGCGCCGATCCGTAGCGCAGGTAACAGACGGCCACGGCGAGCAGGTGGATGGCCGCGAAGTGCAGCACGTAATAGAAGAGTGGCACCTTCCCGATCAGGAGCGCCGGCCGAAGCAGTCGGGGGGTGCCTCGGTCGACGAGCCCGAGCGCGATCAGCGCCGGACCCAGCGTCATCAACAGGAATGACAGGGACGGCGGATACTTGGTCACATTGAGGAAGGACAGCACCGTAAACCCGGTGGCCGGCATCTGCATCCAGGGCGACGGGTCGCCGTAGGCGTTGATCCCGCGCACCACGATCAACGCGACCGACACCAGCAGCCCCACCCGCACCAGCCATGCGCGCCGGCGACGACCGTCCCACCGATAGACCTGTCCCAGGCCGTAGCCGACGGCCGTCACGCCGATCCAGGGAATCAAGGGATAGGTCGCGAAGACCACATGCTCCGGCGTGTTCAGCACGAAACCGGGGCCATGCAGGATGGCCCACAGCGGATTCGCCGACCGGACCGGGTCCAGCAGGTTGTGCCCCGCGATCAGCACGAGGCCAAATAGAGTGACCACCTGGGCCGGCAGGCGCACCAGCGCCGACAGCGTGATCATGGCCCAGCCCAGCGCCCAGAGCACGAGCAGCATCGTCACCCGATAATCGAGGTTGAACTGGTAGCCCACCGCCCGCATGACCACGAGCTCGAGGAAGATCAGCCACAGCCCGCGGGTGAAGAGAAACCCCGACAGCTCGCCGGGCGATCGGCGCCGGAGCGAGAGGTACGCCCCGGTGCCGGTCAGGAGGAAGAACACCGGCGCGCAGAAGAAGGTGATCCAGCGGGTGAGGAACAGCGCGGCCGAGGCGGTCGTGAGATCCACGGGGTCCTGCCCGGGGATGCCGAAGAAATCCCGCGTGTGATCGAGCGCCATGACGATCATGATCACGCCCCGGACGACATCGATCGACTCGAGCCTGGCGCGGGTCGAAAGAGCGGAGTCGGTCGGCGGGCTGGCTGTGAGGACGGCGGCCGGATTCATCGATCGGGGTATGGGAGACACCGGGATGTGGTCTTCACGGAAGCTCCTGCCAGGCTATAGGCTGGTGCATCTGGTCGTGGGAAGAAAAAATGACCTGTGCATTCACGGTGCGCCAGCGTGGGAGGCGCAGCCGGCAAGGGCCGCCGATTGGAGGCAAAGCGAAGCGGCCCGCTTGCTGGCATGCCGACCTGGTCTCCGCCCTGAAACCGAACCGGACGCGCCCAGTAGCTCCCAGCGCGATCCGACACTGCGAGGAAGGAGCGCTCGCCGCACGCGCAGCGTGCCGCCTCAGGCGGAATCTCGAATGCCGCCTCTCCCTTCTTCGGGATGGAGCGAGCCGTCTTCCTTCGCGGACGCCGCACGTCAGGTACATGTCCACGTCACTGTGGTTGTAGCTGCGGCCGGAAATTCGGATCGGCGCAACCAGCGTTTCTGGGCTTCTGGGTACGACGGCGCAGCCTCCGAGGAACAGCGCCGCGGCGACCCACCAGCCAGGCCGGTATCTGCGGGACCACATAGACCCTCCGGGTTGGTCCGGTGGGGACCGGTAGAAGGAAGGATCTGGGCGCAGCGGGCCATGGCAGTCTCTCCGGTGCGGGTGAGCTTGGGTCCTCAATGGAGAACTGCGGGGGGGGGAGAACCGGAAAACCAGACACAGGGCCGCAGCCCCCACAGGCGCTTCCCCCTGAAGGTCGATGGGGTCCGCTTTCCCGGGGCTGGCCGAGTAAAGTGCCGCCACGAGAAGGGACGAGTCTGGGCCCCAGCCTCAACGGCCACACGGCTCCTGTGCTATATGCAGCCGGACAACGCGGTGCTTTATCGGGTGGTCAGTGAGATTATGAGATTGCAGCGAATGGTGTGCAGGCGTAGCAGCAACCGTAGCGGGCACCCACGTAAGTCAATGGAGCGGACCGGGATCGAACCGGCGACCCCCTGCTTGCAAAGCAGGTGCTCTCCCAGCTGAGCTACCGCCCCAAGTTACTGTCTGAGTGAACTTCTACCGCTTCGGCCTCAGGCGCTACTGCAATGGTGCGGAATAATGGTGCAGATACGCCCTCGCCGGCCTTCGTCACCACCCCAATCCTACGCCGCTCGAAGTGCTGAAGCGGTACTCGACCACCCCGGACCGGTGGCGGAGTGTACCAAGCGGGCCGTACACCGACGCAGCATCTTCCCCGACCCATGCCCCAGGTCACGCGCACCATTCTAGCTTGAATGCGGGCCTTCGGGAACCCGGCACGGATCACCACCCGATCAAACAGGTCGCGCAGATCGCCCATCGGCGCTTCCGGCGTCATGTAAGGCGACGGAAAGATCAGGCGCAGGTCGATCGCCTCCCACGCGACGAACTCCTCGCTCACTCGATCGCGCGCCGACTTCACCACGCGGTCCTCGTCGGTGCCGGGGCATCCTCGCACGCCCTGATGCCATCTCTCAGCCCTTGAGGAGGGCTGTACCAACCCGTAAGCTAGGGGCGCTCCCAACCAACAATTCCGCCAACGGAGGTGCTGGATGCCACGATGCGCGTTCGTGCTGCTCCCACTGCTCCTCGCCCTGCCAATGCAAGAGGCTCATGCGCAAGAACACTACACACTCGGCCCGATCTCACGAATCACCCTTGTCGACATCAAGCCAGGTAAAGGGACAGAGTTCTGGACGGATCTGCGGCAGAATCTTCGTCCCCTTTATGACGAGTACAAGCGGCAGGGGCTGATTCAGGGTTATTCCGTAGGGCTGAAGACCACCGCGGAGGGACCCCAAGACTGGGACGTTGCTGTCATTCTCACGTACAAAAACTGGGCTGCCCTCGATACGTTCGCGACCAAAGGCGACTCTGTATCAATGCGTTATTACGGCACCTATGGCCAACGTAGCCAGGCAGGGGCGAAGCGAAGCGATTTTGGGACAGTAGTCAGTAGCTTCCTTGTCCGAGATGTGACCTTGAAAGAGCTGGCACGGTCAGCCCCAAGGTGAGGCCCGTCAGCCCGCTCAGGCGGGCCAGTGGCCAGTGGCGTTGGGTGGCCGCGGCCGGGCTCTCAGTCCGGAGTTAGCGCGCCTTCTGGCGTTCAGTTAATCTCGGTGTCCCCCGGCGTGCTCGACGAAGCCAACGGAGGGCTCGCGTGCGCTGTGGCTCCAGCAGGAACGGGACCTAGGCGGTGAGGTCGCCGAGCGTGCCGTCGGCCCGGAGCTTGCCGGCGTGGGCCCTTGGGGTGGTTCACGTGAGCCAGTCGGTACCTCCTTGGGCGGTCCGGCGGGCTCTTTTCTCGTAACCCAGATCGAGCAGTTTACTGTTGGCGTCAATTGGCTTTAGGTGGACCACCTAACAGTAAATTGGTGGATTCCAGCCCATGGCGGCCGCCATGAGCCCCAAGATGATTTCGGATTCCTTTTAGTAATGCCCTGTCGCAGCTGCCGAACCCGACTGTGCAGCGATGTGTGCGAAGACGTATACGGAATCGGCGCGAATCTTCCACGAGAACTACGGACGACAGGTGAAGTCTGCGCGGGTGTGCAGGCTTGCCAAGCAGTGCTCTCCGAGCGGGTGCGGCTCGCCGGCGATGAGGCACTCACCGTACCGGCACCCGCCGGGTGTACGACATCGCCGGCTTGTTCAGCTGGCGTCGAAGAAACCCGATCTGCCCCAGGTGGTAAGACTCATGTTGCCCCAGAAACGCGAGCATTCCCACCACGGTGCGGTCGTCCACCGGGAACCGGGGGACGTCGGTCCGGGCCAGCTCGGCAGCGCTCAGCGAGGAAAGGATTGCCTGCAGGTGCGCGCCGATGCCCAGCCAGGCCGCAGAGATCAGCTCCAACGAGGGCAATTCCCTGATCTCCTCGATGCTCCGGACGTCGTCGATGAAGCCGGCGAGCGGATTGGCGAGCGGGTGACCCAAACTCGTCACCAGAAAGTGCCGGGAGTCGGTGAGGTGTGTCGCGAGAAACGCGATGCTGTTGCCGCCCGCGGCCAGGCGGCGCCGCGCCTCTGCCTCGGAGAGGCCGTCCAGGCAGTTGAGGAGAAGATCGGTGTTCAGGTCGAAGATGACCGCGAGCGGCGCGACCTGCGCGTCCATAGGATGCTCCCGAGCGCCAACAAGCGAGCCCGGGATCTCTCAGGAAAGGGGAGCCAGACGGAACGACGCATCATTCAACGAGCTTCTTGAGCTCCTCGCACAGCCCGGGGTCGCCCGGGCTCGGCTTTCCCAGTCTGGCAATCGCCTCGCGATCCTTGCCATATACATCGCGCCGAAAGTTGAGGACGCCGTCTCGGACGAATGCAGTGAGGTATACGATGTAGACTGGCACTGGCCGCGCCAGCGTGACTGTGTTGCTGTCCAGGACTCCCCCCTCATCTGCCGAATGCGGTGTTTCCATCGCCTCCCGGATCTTCTCCTCGTTCCACTCATCCTGCCCCGCCAGCGCATAGTCGGCCAGCTCCACCGGGTTCTCCACCAACACGCAGCCGTGACTCAGCGTCCGCCTCGGCCGCGTAAACAAATCCCGGTCGGGTGTGTCATGCAGATAGACGGCGAACTGGTTTGGAAACATGAACTTCACCAAGCCAAGCTGGTTGGTGCTTCCTGCTTTCTGCCGCATGCGGATTTGCGTGGTGTCCACGCGGGACCAGTTGACCCTGCGCGGGTTAAGCACCAGCGACTCGCGATTGGCATCGACCACCTCGAGATGGTGGCGGACGAGATAGGAGCGCTTCTTCCTGATTTCCGGGATCATCTCCTCGACCAGGATCCGCTGGGGCACGTACCATTCCGGGCGGAAGACCACAAACGTCATCGTGTCCGCGAACACGGGAGTCGCGTCCTGGTATTGGTCGCCCACCATGACCCGCATCTTGAGTACCGGCTTGCCCCGATCGTAGCCATACAGCTCGTATTCGGGAATGTTCACATAGATGTGCCGGGGCTCAAACTCTGCGGGGAGCCAGCGATAGCGCTCCAGGTTGAGCTTGATCTGCTGAATCCGATCCTCGACCGGCACGTTCAGCGCGGCGAGCGTCGCTGCGCCTACGATCCCGTCACTCGGGATTCCATGGCGCGCCTGGAAACGCGCGACCGCCTTGGCCACAGCGCGGTCGTACACTGGCTTTGGCTCCGCCGAACTGCGGAGGTCCCCGGTTGTCCTGAGTCGCCGAAGCAGCGCCGCTACCCGGGCCCCCCGGTCGCCCCGGCGGAGTCTGCTACGGCCCCGCACCTCCGGCCAGCCACCCCGTCGAAAAATTTCGCGGTATTCGGCAAGCGCTCTGACCAGTTCGGCATACTCGGGCTGATGAGGACGGAGGGGAGCCACAATGTCGTGAAACTGTTGCTCCTTCAATGCCGCCCGGAGCGTGCTGTCCACACTCGAGCGCCGCGCCCTGATGTACCACCCGGACGCGACTGCCTTGGGATCGAGCCGGCCAGCGAACAGATCAGCCCCGTACTCGAGGAACCGTCGCGTGAGCTCGAGGTCGAGCACTGCGAATGACTCCGGCCTTTGCTTGACGAGGCTCGGACGTAACCGCTCGAGGGTGCGGCGGAGCTCACCGAGGCGGTAGTCTCCGGAGCGAAGTCCTTCCCGTTCGGCATCACACAGGCTCGCGATCAAGTCCTTGGTTCTCTGCGGGACGTGACGCATTCCGACCCATAGCGGGCGGTACTGCCGATCCTCGTAGATCTGCCTGACCACCTTCCAGCGGATCCCCTCGAGGTATGCCGGAGGTTTTTCGGCCGACACCAGGTTGCGGATCTCTTTGCCGATCGGGTCGGCGCCCCGACGGCACGCAACGGGGCCCAGCGCGACCATGAGGCACGGCCACAGAGTCAGAGCGCGTCGAAGCATGATTGTCATGGGTTGCCAGGAGATCGCGATCTCGCAGCGCTCGGGTGTGAGCCTCGCACTCGGGTGTGAGTCACAGGAATGTGACCACGCGCTAGCGGTCGCTTCCGGATGGCTAGCGAATGACCACGTCGAGCGGCATCGCCCCTTCGAGCGAATAGTTGAAATGCCACCACGCCTGCTCATAGGTACCGAACCCTTCTGACTCCATCGCGCGGACCAGGAGGTGTCGGGAGCGCAGCGCCTCACCGGTGGCATTGGCCAGGTGAGCGGCGGGGGTTAACTCCTCGAAGGCCGTGCCCATCGGGAGCTCGGTACCCGTCGCGAGGTCCACCAAGGTTAGATCCACCGCGACGCCCTGGTTGTGGCGGCTCCGCTTGGCGATGTACCCGCTTTCAAGCAGCTCCCGGCGCCCTGTGCGCTCAGCCCATTCGACCATCGCGAGCGTAGCCCTCACCGGGCGGTACGCGTCGAAGATCCTGAGCCCCAAGCCCTTGCTGCGGAGCCTGGCCTGCACCCGGCCGACTGCGGCGGCCACCTCCGGGCGGAGCAGCGCCCGCGGCGCCTCGTAGCCGGGAAGCGGCGCCCCCGTGAAGTTGTTCGCCGTGGCATAGCGAAGATCGACCTGGATGGTCGAATCGACGGAGCGCACATCGACCAGTAGCTTGTCTGCCGCCGTACCCGATGCAAGACAGCCGTGAACCCGGCCAGGCACAAACCCGCTCGCTCGCGCTTCCTCCTCGGTGCGGAAGTAGATCAGGTCACGAAGCGAGAAGGCCTCCGGACAACTGCTCCGATAATAGAATCGCTCACCGGCGACTGCGACCCATGGGTGTGAGCGCCGGAAGGGGCTGATCTTGGACTCCCGTGCCGAGTCTCGGCTCACAGCGCCATCGGCAGGGCGAGGACCGGATGCGGCGGGGGCAGTTGGGAAGCTCACGGCATTGCGTCGTACCGGGGACGCAGACGAGGGCTTAGTAGGAGGACGCGTCGGGGCCGAGGACGTCGAGGACGAGCCCAATACGGACCCGCGCGGGGGTTGCGTCACGGCCCCGGATTCCTGCACTCGGGGCCGCCTGAGTCCACTGAACGTCAGCCGCTGCGTACTCCAGAGCCACAGTCCAGCCGAAAGAGTAATCAGGACGGCCGCCGCGGCCCCAACCGACACGACCTTGCGCCTAGCGCGCTTCGTTGCCCCGGACCTGAGACGGACTACCTGCTCCGCTGGCGGGGTGATGGCTGCCACGAACTCCGCCACCGTCTGGTAGCGCCTCAGGGGCGAAGGGGTGAGCGCCCGGGAGAGCACGGAGCGGATTGGCTCTGGGAGCCTGACCCCTTCGGCCGGTCGCGTCGGTGGAACTCCGCTGAGCAGGTGATAGAGCACGGCGCCCAGGCTGTACACATCGCTCCGCTCGTCGATTTTCTGGCAGGCGAGTCGTTCCGGGCTGGCATACTCGACCACTCCATCCGCCGCTACTAATGGGGTGGACACCGGGTTCGCCAGAACGGAGGCCTGAGTAAAGCCGATCAGCTTGACCAGGGTGCCCCTGCCGGTCCGGCTCAAGAGGATGGTCTCGGGCGATAGATCCCCGTGAACCCACCGCGCCGCGTGCGCCGCCGTCAGGCCGGCGGCCGTCTGGAAGCAGAGATCCAGAGCTTCATCCTGCGACAAACGGCCCCGCCGGGCCAGAGTTTCCGACAGCAGCTCGCCCTCGCCCCCGAGGTACTCGGCCACGACGTAGACCAGCCCATCAGCGGTCTCGCTCAGGTCATGGATCGCGGCGACATTCGGGTGCTGGATCTGGATCGCCTGGCGGAAGCGCTCCCGCAGCAGTGCAAGCTCGGCCGGGTCGCTGGCACGCGAGCCAAGAAGCAGGACGGCGACTTCGGCGCCGCTCGGGTACACTGCTCTGTAGAGCTTCCCGAACGGGGTGTCGCCTAGGTGCTCCCTGACTCTAATGCCGGCGCCCAGGGTCCGGCCAACCAGGGTGGAATCTCGGCAGGGACTCGTGCCCGGATCGTGCTCGGCTCCGCACTGGGCACAGAGAGTCATGCTCAATGGCGGTTCTCCCCTCGGAGTCTTCTGGCCACACTCGTCACGCTGAAGGTTCCCGAGGTACCGCACGGAGCCACGGCCTCCGCTGCTGCCGTCGGCGGCAGTGGAGGGACTGCTACGCCAAGTGCGGTTGCTTTGACGTGGGTGCGGTAGCGACCAGCATTTACAAGGAGGGCACTTCCTGCACGTCCCAGGGCCGGGCGTGCTCGATGGGCGTCTGGCCGGCCCTGCTGCGCGATCTCAGCTCGGGCTGACCTCATTGATTCGCCTCCGGCACTTCGCGTATTGGAGCAGTAAAGGCATTTGCCGATACGCCTGGCGCTCACGTGACACGGTAAGCTACGGGAACTGGTTAGGCAAGCTGGGACATTGCTGCCCATGAGCGGGCCAGCTACACCAGCTCCGCCTCACCCGACGCGAGCGCTCCATTCCCCGACTCCTCCCCCGGCGCCGCCGAGGTGAGCCCCGCCTCACGGAGAAACAGATCCCCTCCAGAGCTCCATCCCTCCCGCCGCACCGTCCGGGTGAGCACCAGCCGATCCTTCGCCCGCGTCATCCCGACGTACAGCAGCCGGCGCCCCTCCTGGAGCGCCTTGATGTCGTCGCTCTTGAGCTCCCGGTCACCCGGCAGCAGCCGATCCTCCGCTCCGATGATGTACACCCGGGAGAACTCGAGGCCCTTGGTCGCGTGCAGGGTCAGCAGGTTCACCCGGCGCTGGTCCACCTCGGCATCGGCGCTGGTGGAAAGCGCCGCTCGCGCGAGCAGCAGCTCGATGCTCTCCCCGAGCGTCGAGGCCTGGACCGAACCGATCAGCGCGTGCAGGCGCGCCACGGCCGCCGGATACCTGTCGGACGGCGAGCGCTCCGCCCGCAGCCGCTCGAGCAGTCGCACGCCGCCCAGCCGCTCGACGACCACGTCGACCGTCGGCGCATCCGCCCCCGCGGCCTCGCGCTCGTCGGCGTAGACCTCGAGGCAGGTGCTGAACCGCCCCAGCACGGCGGGCACCGCGAGGTCCCGGAGGAGCTGCTCCTCCAGGGTCATCTCCCGGCAGTCATTCAGCGCGAAGGCCAGGCCGAGATAGCCCAGCGAGCTCACCATTGCCGTAATCCGCGCGCGGGCCAGGTTGAGCTCGCCCAGGCGATGCACGACGGCGGCCAGCATGCTCACGTCGTCCAGGGCGTGATGGGCACGCCCCACGTCTACCCCGAACTGCCGCGCCAGGTCCTCGAGCCTGGCGCTGCCCGCGCAGAGGGAGCGTGCCAGCGGCAAGGTGTCGAAGAACACCAGCCGGTCGAGCCCGGGCGCGCCCGCCGCCATCCGGCGAAGCAGCGGGACATCGAACTGCTGGCCGTTGTGCGCCACCAGGACGTCGGACTGCACGAACGCGACGAACTCGGGCCAGATCTCGGCGAAGTACGGCTGCTCGCACACGTCGGCGTCGCGATAACCGTGGACCTTGGTGGCGGCCGCGGAAATCGTCCGCGCCGGGCGCACCAGCCGATGGAACTGATCGACGATCACCCCGTTTCTGACTCGCACCGCCGCGATCTCCACGATCTCGCATTCCCTCGGGTCCTTGCCGGTGGTCTCGAGGTCGAAGGCGACGTAATCCAGCAGGCGGCGTCGTTGATCCCGAGTGGCGAGTAGCTGAGCGGCCTTGAACACCAGGAGCGGCCAGTGCCCCGGCCGCGCATCGGTGGGACCGAGCACGCAGTCGCCGGGCAACGCGGCCTCGCCCGGCGCGAGGGGCAGCACCTCTCCAAAACCGGCGGCGGCGAGGATGCGACCGACGGCGATCTCGACCCCGCGATCCCGCACCAGCCGCACACGCCGGCCGTGGTCCAAGGCATCCGCAAGTCGCCGCGCCAATGCCGGTGCCTCGGGAAATTCGGCCGGATCGGTGAGCTCGGCGGCGTGCTCGTCCAGGGGATTGCGGTAGGGGCCGATCCGCTGCCCCAACAGCTCCTCCACCAGAGTGCCCAAGGACCGGTGCGCCCGCGGCAGGGCAGCCAGATTCTCGACATGGAAGATGAACCGGTAGGCCGCTGGCCGGTCGGGCTCGTCCTTGGTCAGCCCCTGCGCGAGGCGACGCAGATTCTCCAGCAGCTCGGGGGCCGCGGCCGTGCCGCGGGCCTGATCCAGCACATGTCCGGGAAGCAGGCGCTCGGCCAGCGCTTCCATGGCGAACGGGTCGTCCGGCGAATGGATCAGGCGAAGCGAGGCGATGACATACGCGATCACCTCGTCGTCCAGTAGCGCCTGGCCGGTGGCGAGCCGGCAGGGAATGTCCGCCTGCAGGAGCTGGGTCTCGAGGTACTGGCCGAGCGCGTGCTGGCGGTAGAGCAGCGCATACTCGCCCCACTCGAGGCCGGACGCCGAGCGGTCGCGCCGCAGATCGGCGATGACCCAGCTTGCCTCCAGGGCCTCGTCATCGAACACCAGCGCGGCCACGTCGTGCTCGGAAGGCCGGTCGGCCTCGATGCGCTTATCGAACAGGCAGGGATTGCAGCCGATGAGCCGTCGCGCCACGTCGAAGATCTGGATCGAGCACCGTCGGTTGTGATTGAGCACCGCCGGGTCGCCGATCGCGAACTCGGTCCGGAAGCGATCGAGGATGTGCGGGTCGGCCCCGGTCCAGGAGAAGATCGACTGCTCGTCGTCGCCCACGACGAAGCAGTTGCGGTGCCCCGCGGCGATGCGGGTGATCACCTCGTACTGCGCGAGACTCAGATCCTGGAACTCATCGACCAGCACGTGGTCCCAGCGGGCGCGCGTGGCCGCGGCCGCCTCCGGGGAGGAGCGCAGCACCTCGGCCGTCAAGCCAATGAGGTCATCGAAATCGACCAGGTGCCGCCGCTGGAGCGCGGCGCGATAGCGGTCGTGCAGGTCCTGATCGCTGGCGCTGAGCTGATACTGCTGCAGCCGATGCCGGCCAAACAGCGCGAGGAGCGCGGGGTGACGCTTTTTCGGGATCTTGAGCCGCTGGAGCACCCGGCGCTGGTCGTCCGGGCTCGCGATGCCGAACCCACGCGCCAGACCTACCGCGTCGGAATGGGCACGCAGCACCGAATGACAGAGCGCGTGCAGCGTGCCGCGGGTGATCTCGTCCGCTCCGACGCCGATGGCCTCGCGGAGGCGGTGGGCAATCTCGTCGGCTGCCTTGTTGGTGAAGGTGACCGCGCAGATCCGGCCCGGCGGCACCTCATGGTGCTGGATGAGGTGCCGGATGCGCTCGATCAGGCAGAACGTTTTGCCCGCGCCCGGTCCGGCCACGACCAGCATCGGCCCCAGGGGGGCCTCGATGGCGCGGCGTTGCGCTGCCGTGGGCGATGGGGGCGACGCGGTTCGGCCGGCGGTCAGGCGCCACACTTTGAAGGAGACGCCAGAATCTACGGGTCGGAGGAGCGCACCACCAGTTCGCCCGGGCTGGCCTCGTCAGTGATGGACGGACAGCACCGCGATCGACAGGTACTCGGCTACGACGGCCGTCCACAGCATGAGCCGCCGCATGTTTGGCTTGGAGACGAGTGCCCGGCAGAAGGGGCAGTAGACCGTGTCGCGGCGTACCGCGATTCCGCACGATGGGCAGGTGATCTGTGGCATCCTGACCCTCCGCATCGCATTGCCCAGGGGAGAGTGAGAATCACCCGAAGGGCGTGGGCCGTCAAGGCCTGAGCGTGACTTGCGTCACCACCGGTTGCTCTCAAATGTGACAAGATGGTCACTTGGGGTATTGTGAACCAGAAGCTCGGTGACCGCCGGGACCACTGAACAATGCAGATTTCCTCACCCATAACGGGGACTCCCGCGTGCGTGTCGATGAACCAGCCTCGGTAGAGGCACCCGCGGCTGGCCTGGATGAGCTCGAGCGCGAGCTGGTCCAGCTCCGTGCCGACCTCGTCGCCGCCCGCCAGGAACATCGGGAGTCCACCGACTTCTTCGACAACGCCACGGTCCCGCTGCACTGGGTGGGACCGGACGGCACGATTCTGCGTGCCAATCAGGCGGAGCTCGACCTGTTGGGCTACGCCCGGTCGGAATACGTCGGCCGCAACGTGACGGAGTTCCATCTCGAGCGGCCGGTGGTCGACGAGCTGCTGGCCCGCCTCCGGGCCGGTGACGTGGTCCGCGAGTTCCCCTCCCGGCTCCGCTGCAAGGACGGCTCGGTGCGCGACGTCCTGATCGACTCGAGCGGCTACCGGGACAGCGGCCGCTTCATCCATTCCCGTTGCGTCACTCGCGACGTCACGGACCAATTGCGAGCCGAAGATGACCTGCACCGCAATCAGGCGCGCCTCCGGCTTGCGGCTCAAGCCACCCAGGACCTGATCTGGGACTGGGACCTGGTGAATGGCCGGGTCGCCTGGGAGGGTCCCACCGACAGTTTCTTCCCGCACCGGCCGGGCGAGCCCGGCCTGGCCGGCAACCCCTACCAGCTCTGGGCGCGCCGGGTCCATCCGGACGACCTGGCAGTGACCGAGGCGGCCTCCCGCGCTGCCTTCGAGAGCGGGGCGGAGTCCTGGAAGCAGGAATACCGCTTCCGGCGTGCCGATGACTCCTGGGCGCATATCCTGGAACGGGCGTTCGTGGTCCGCGACGCCCGGGGGAAGGCCGTCCGGGCCGTGGGAGCGATGCAGGATGTCAGCCGGCGGCGCGAGACCGAGGAGGCCACGACCCGCCTTGCCGCCATCGTCGCCTCGTCCACCGACGCGATCATCGGCAAGACGCCCGACGGCATCGTCACCAGCTGGAATGCCGCCGCCGAGCAGATCTTCGGGTACCGCGCGAGCGAGATCGTGGGCCGGTCGATCTTCCTGCTGATCCCCCCGGAGCTGCACCATGAAGAGCAGTCGGTGCTGGATCAGATTCGGCGAGGAGAGCGGGTCGAATTCTCCGAGACCGAGCGGATCAGAAAAGACGGCACCCGGATCTACATCTCGGTCACGGTCTCACCCATCCGGGATTCGTCCGGAGTGGTCATCGGGGCGTCCTCGATCAAGCGCGACGTTACCGAGCGGAAGCGCGCGGCCGCGGAGCTGGCGCGCCGGGAAGAGCGGTACCGTGCGCTGGTGACAGCCACCAGCTCCATCGTGTGGACCAGCGACCCGGAGGGACGGTTCAGCGAGCCGCAGCCGTCCTGGGAGGAGTACACCGGACAGTCATGGACCGAGCATGCCGGCTTCGGCTGGCTGGACGCCCTGCATCCCGACGACCGTGAGTCGGTGCTGGCCGCGTGGCTTCGGGCCCGCACCAACCGGTCCATTCTCGAGGCCCGAGGGCGAGTCTGGATGGAGGCGCACCACCGATACCGTCATTTCATCACCCGGGCGGCACCGGTGCTCGCGGCCGACGGCTCGGTCCGGGAGTGGATCGGCACGGTGACGGATGTGGAGAATCGCTGGGTGGCCGAAGAGCGGTTGCGGCAGGCGGAACGCATGGAATCGGTGGGCCGGCTGGCAGGCGGTATCGCCCATGAGGCGAATAATCAGATGACGGTGGTGCTCGGCGCCTCCGAATTTCTCCTCCGGCGCCTCCAGTTTCCCGAGGCGCGCGAGGACGTCGAGCATATCCGCCGCGCCGCCCACCGGACCGCGGCGATCACCCAGCAGCTGCTCGCCTTCAGCCGCCGCCAGGTGCTGCAGCCGCAGATCGTGGACTTGAACGCTGTGATCACCAGCATGCAGCCGATCCTCCAGCGTGCCCTGGGCGAGCTGTCCCGGCTGGTGCTGCGGCAGGCCGCCGATCTGGGTCCGGTCAAGGCCGATCCGGGCCAGCTCGACCAGGTGCTGCTCAACCTGACGCTCAACGCGAAAGACGCGATGCCCAACGGTGGCGTCCTCACCATCGAGACGCAGAACGTGATGCTGGGCAAGGCCTACGGAGCAAGCAAGGGGGTCGAGAGCCTGGCACCGGGGCCCTACGCCATGATCATGGTCGGCGACACCGGCCGGGGCATGGATCGGGCGACGCTGGACCACATCTTCGAGCCGTTCTTCACCACCAAGGACGTGGGCGAGGGCACCGGTCTGGGCCTGGCCACCGTGTACGGCATCGTGAAGCAGACCGGCGGGTTTGTCTGGGTCTACAGCGAGCCGGGTCACGGCACGGCTTTCAAGATCTATCTGCCGCTGTTCGTCTCTCCTGCCGAGACGACGTCCGCGCCGGTACCCGCCCCTGCCGAGGGTGGCAGCGAGGTGATCCTGCTGGCCGAGGACGAAGCGTCGGTCCGCGCCATTCTCGCCCGCTCGCTCCGGGAGTACGGCTACACCGTGCTGGAAGCGGTCGACGGCGCCGAGGCCCTGGAGCTCGCCCGGCAGCAGCTCGCCCCGCCGGCCCTGGTCATCGTGGATGTGGTCATGCCGGGCATGGGCGGCCGGGAGCTGGCGGAACACCTGGCGGCCCGCTGGCCCGGGATTCCCGTGCTCTTCACCTCCGGGTACACCGGGCTCGACGCCGTGAGCCGGGGCCTCTTGCAGGAACACCAGAACTTCATGCAGAAGCCGCTCGAACCGGAGGCGCTGGCCCGCATGGTCCGCCAGATGATCGACGCCAGGAGGTCTCCCGCCCAGCCCACCTGACCTGGCCAGGGCTAAGTTGCATCGAAAATGTCGCTCGGTTGTGACTCAGGTCCCAGAGTTTTGGGCCGGAGTGTTCATTGGTTGGCTACCGCCCCTCTTCGTGGAGAGGGTCTTTCGCCAGTGCCACGCGCTGCGAGGAGGCCCGGAATGTCTCTACCCGAGGATGACGCGGTCATCCCGCTGTCACTCGCCCCCACCGTGCTCGTCGTCGACGATGAGCTGACCCCGCGCTCCATCATCTGCCGCATGGTGCGGGGAATGGGATACCAGGTACGAACCGCACGGAATGGACGGGAGGCGCTCCGCTACTTGAAGCAGCACCCGGGAGAGGTCCACCTGGTGCTCACTGATGTCATCATGCCGTACATGGACGGCGGGGAACTGGCGGAGCGGGCTCGAGATCTCGACCCCAGCCTCAAGCTGATCCTCATGTCGGGCTACCCCCGCGGCGAAATCGCCGATCTCCTGGGCGCATATCCCGAGCTCCCGTTCCTGGAGAAGCCGGTGGCATTCGGCAGGCTCTATGAGCTGCTGGGTGAGCTGCTCGGCGTGGTCGGCGGGCCACCGAGCAACCCGCGTCGCACCTCACCCGCACGATATCGGAGCTCCCACTCCTCCTCGGGGTGAGCGGCCGGGTGCTCAGCCCGCTGGCTCGGCCCAGTTCCTTGGCTCCAGCATGGCCAGCAGCTCCGCCTCGAACGACCCGGGGGGATAGCTCGGCGCGTAGTCCCAGGCAGCCACCGGCGGCAGGCTCATGAGCACGCTCTCGGTCCGGGCATTGGTCTGCAGTCCGAACACGGTGCCCCGGTCGTGGAGCAGATTGAACTCCGCATACCGGCCCCGCCGCACCAGCTGGAAGTGCCGCTCGCGCTCGCCGTACTCCAGCTCGCGGCGGCGCGCGACGATGGGCGCGTAGGCCAGCGGCAGCGCCCGGCCCACGTCGAGCAGGAATTCCACCAGCCGCTCGAGGCCGAGCCCGGCCTCGCCGTCGCGCAGGTTATCGAAAAAAACCCCACCGATACCCCGCCGCTCGTCCCCCCGGTGGGTGTTCACGAAATAGTGGTCACACCAGGTCTTGAACCGGAGATAGAAGGAGGAGTGGTGCCGGTCGCAGATCGTCTTGAGCGTCCGGTGGAAATGGGCGGCGTCCTCCTCGAACGGATAGGTCGGCGTGAGATCGGTGCCGCCACCCAGCCAGGCATCCCGAACCTCGCCGGCCGGATCGGTGATCTCGAAATAGCGAACGTTGAGATGGACCGTGGGAATCATCGGACTCCGCGGATGGAGCACCAGGCTCATGCCGGTGGCGTAGAATCCCACCTCCTCCAAACCGCTCGCCCGCGCCCCGACCCGCTGCGCGGCGGCCGCGGGCAGGATTCCTTCCACAGCCGATCGATTGACCCCGGCCTTCTCGAAGGTCACGCCTTCCAGCACTCGCGCCACGCCGCCGCCGCCACCGGGCCGCTCCCAGCGATCCTCCCGGAACGTGCCGCCGCCGTCGAGCTGGGTGAAGAAGCGGGTGGTCTCGTCGTGGAGCGATTCCAGCGATTCCGTGACCAGCCGGCGCAGTGGAGTCATCGGGCGCTCCACTCCTTCACCGCATCGACGAAGGCGCGCGCATGGGCCACGGGTACGTCAGGCAGGATGCCGTGCCCCAGGTTTGCGATGTGGCCACGGCCCCCGAACGCGTCCAGCATGTCCCGGGTGCGCTCACGGATCGTGGCAGGCGCCGCATAGAGCCAGGTGGGATCGAGATTGCCCTGCAGGGCCACCCCATGACTGGCCAGTCGCCGCCGAGCGTCGGCGGGGTCGGTCTGCCAGTCGATGCCCACGACGTCCGCCCCGGTTGCGGAGGCGATCTCCTCCAGCGCCCATGCCGCGCCCGGGGCGAACACGATCACCGGCGCGCCCGCCTCCCGCGCGAGCCGCGCCGCCTCGGCGAGATAGGGCAGCGCGAACTCGCGGAAGTCGCGCGGCCCCAGCGCGCCGGCCCAGGAGTCGAAGAGCTGCACCGCCTGTGCGCCGGCTGCGACCTGGGCCTGGAGGAACCCGCCCACCGTGTGGGCCAGCCGGCCCAGCAGCAGGTGCGCAAGCCCGGGATCCTGCAGCAGCAGGCGCTTGGCCTGAGTGAATGCCTTCGAGGCACCGCCCTCGATCATGTAACTCATGAGCGTCCAGGGCGCGCCGGCGAACCCGATCAGCGGCACTCGGCCGGCCAGCTCCCGGCGGGCCAGACGGATGGCATCCAGCACGTAGGCGAGGTGCTCCCGCGGCTCGATCTCGCGGAGCGCCCCGAAGTCGGCTGCCGACCGGAGCGGCCGTGCAAACCGCGGTCCGACCCCGTCGGTGACCGTCAGCTCCATCCCCATTGCCTGAGGAACGACCAGGATGTCGCTGAAGATGATCGCGGCATCCACCCCGACCAGATCCACCGGCTGCAGGGTAACCTCGGCCGCGAGCTCCGGAGTGCCCACCATCGTGAGAAAGTCGGCCCGCTCCCGCACGGCGCGATACGCGGGCAGATAGCGCCCCGCCTGGCGCATCATCCATACTGGTGGCCGGTCGGTGGGCTCGCGCCGGCAGGCGCGGAGAAAAAGGTCGTTCATTCTCCCCCGTGACAGTCAGCTGGACAGCAGGGTGCGAACGCCGGCGGCGAGTGCCTCCGCCGTTGGGAGGGCGGCGACGCCGGCGGGCGGCCAACCGGACGCGCGTGCGGCCGCAGCGGTCGTCGGACCGACGGCGAGCAGGGCCGGCCGGGCCCCGCTGGGACAGGCGCGGGCCAGCAGGTCGGCGACGCTTGGGCTCGCGACCACCACCACCTGCCCGCGCTCGACCGCTCGGCGTGCCTCGACCTCGCCGGCCAGCACCGAGCGGTAGCAGACCACTTCCTCGACCTCGATGCCGTCATCGCGCAGTCGGGTCGGGAGCTCGTCCCGCCGGATCTCGCCGCAGGGGAAGAGCACCGGGCCCCGGACCCCGCCGTCGAGCATCGCCCGGGCGAGGGCGCCCGCGGCGCCGAGCGAGCCGGTGAGCCGCCCATCGGGTGTGTGGAGCGGCACGGACAGATCGCCCAGTGCCGCCGCCGTGCCGACGCCGCTGGCCCACACGCTCGGGCTGCGCGGCGGCTCGAGCCGCGCCTGCCTCCCCGCGCCCAGCACGCGGTCGATGAATGCCCGCGCCGAGCGCGGCGAGGTGAATGCCAGCGCATCGTACCGGTCCAGGTGGTCCAGCGCCGAATCGACCGGTCTCCAGTCGAGCGGCGGGACAAAGGAGATCAGCGGGTGCTCCTCGACCGCCACCGGAATGGCCTGCAGCGCCGCCAGCAGGCCGGGGAACGTGCCTGCCGACGCGGTGACCACGACGGTGCCACGCATCAGGGCTCCGGTATGGCCGGAACCGTTGCGGCGCGCACCTCGGCCAGGATCGCGCTCGCACCTTCGGCGAGGAGCCGCTCGGCGAGCGCCACGCCCAGCGCGTCCGCCGCCGCCTCGTCGACGACCTCCGCACTCTCGACGCCATCCACGGCCCGCTCGCCGCCCAAACTGACCACCCGGCCGTGCAGTCGAAGATCGCGACCCGCACCGGAAAGCTCGGCGTGAGCCGCCACCGGAACCTGGCACCCACCTTCCAGTCGCCGGAGGAAGGCACGCTCCGCCGAAACCGCGAGCGCGGTCGCCCGGTGGTGCAGCGCGCCGCGAATGGCTGCCGCCAGGGAGGCGTCGCCGTCAGGTACCGTGATCGCGAGCGCTCCCTGCCCCGGCGCCGGCAGCATCAACGCCGGCGAGAGCCGCTCGCCGATCCGGCCGCCCAGGCCGAGCCGGAGCAGACCGGCGGTCGCGAGGAGGATGGCACTCCACTCGGGCTGAGCATCGAGCTTGGCCAGCCTGGTGTCCACGTTCCCGCGCACATCGGTCACCCGGAGATCGCGGCGCAGGTACAGCAGCTGCGCCCTTCGCCGCAGACTGCTGGTGGCTAACAGACCGCCCTGCGGCAGCTGGTCCCAGCGGCAGGGGCCCCGACCCACCAACGCGTCGGTCGGATCCTCCCGCTCGCTGATGGCCGCCAGGGTGATGCCGGTGGGAAGCGTGGTCGGGAGATCTTTGAGCGAATGCACCGCCAGATCGATCCGGCCCTCGAGCATGGCATCGTCGATCTGTCTGGTGAACAGGGCGCGGCTGCCGATCCGGGAGAGAGGGACCTGCTGGACCAGATCACCCGTGGTCCGGATCTCGACTCGCGCGGTCCGGTGGCCGGCCGAGTGCAGCAGGGCGCGGACGTGCTCCGTCTGCCAGAGCGCCAGCGCGCTGCTCCGCGTCCCGATCCTGAGCGAAGCCGCGACCGTCACCGCGTGCCTGCGGCCGCATCCGCTTCGAGCCGCTCGATCAGCCGGCCGGCCGCCTCCTCGCCCGACGTTATCACCTCGCCGACCGCCACCCCTTCGCGGTACGAGCCGGCCAGCGCGAGCCCCGGGTTCCGGCGCTCCACCTCGTCCATGACGTCCTTGTAGCGACCGTAGGTGAGATCGTACTGCGGGATCGCCTTGGGCCAGAGCTGGAAGCTGCGAAACGTCGCCTCGCCTTTGACTCCCAGAAGGGCGTGGAGATCGTGCATCGCCCGCGCCGTGATGGTGGGCAGGTCGGCGTGCGCCAGGTCGGGGTTCCTGACGCCGCCGACGAACGTGGTGAGGGTGACGTGGCCCTCGGGCGCACGGCCGGGAAAGAGGGTGGAGGAGAAGATCACGCCCAGTACGCTCCGGCGCTCCACTTCAGGCACCAGAAAGCCGAACCCGTCGAGCGGATGGGTCACGTCTTCCCGGCGGAAGCCCAGCACCAGGACGCCGATCGGCGGGTGGGTGATGCTGGCGAGCGTCTTCAGCCGATCGCCGCCGGCGAACTCCAGATCGATGTCGTCGATGCAGTGCGCCGGCGCGGCGTACACCACGCCGTCGTACAGCTCGGCCGGCTGGAAGGCGGCGCCCACGGTCCAGCCCTTGGGTCCTCGCCGGAGCTGGGTGACGGGGGACTTGAGCCGGATCTCCGAGCGGAGCTCGCGGGCAAACGCCGCAGGCAGCTCCTGCAGTCCGGTCCGGAACGAAACCAGGCCGTCGCCCGCGGCTTCGCCTTCCTCCTCACGCCGGCGGGGCCTCGCCATCCCGGCCAGCGCCCTGATCACCGACCCGTGACTCCGCTCCAGGGCGGCCAGCTTGGGCAGCGCCAGCCGGACCGAGAGCTGTTCCGGATCGCCCGCGAACACGCCTGCGACGAACGGGTTGGCGACGTAATCGAGCACTTCCTGATTGAACCGCCGCCGGACGAAGGCCCCGACGCTCTCTTCCATCGGCGAGTCGCTCGCGTCGACCAGCGGCTCCCCGAATACGGCGAGCTTGGCGGTATTGGAGAGCAGTCGCGTGGTGAGAAGCTCGGGAGGCGAGGTCGGGAGGGCCAGGAGCCTTCCCTTCTTCGCGATGTACCGGTGCCGCGCCTCGGGCGAGGCGGCGATGAGACTGGCCCGGAGACCCAACTCGTCGAGCAGGGCGCGGACCGGGGCCGCGGGCGCGGCGAGCGAGCTCGGTCCCAGCTCCGCCACGTAACCCTCCCGCCGTTCCGTGAGGATCACGCCGCCCACGCGTTCCGTCGCCTCGTAGACCACCACCCTGACGCCGCGCCGCTTGAGCCGGAAGGCAGCCGTGAGGCCGGCCACCCCGGCCCCGATGATGGCTATCGCGGCCATGCCGAGGCCAGCGCCGCCTCGAGCGTCGCGAGCTCGGCCGCGCCGTGCACGGTCGAGGTAAACGCGGCCTCGAAGGCCGACGGCGCCAGATACACGCCGCCGTCGAGCATCGCATGGAAGAAGGCGGCGTAGGCGGCCCGGTCGCTCCGGCGCGCGGCCGCGTAGTCGCGCACCGGCTCGGAGGAGAAGAACGGCGTGAGCATGGTCCCGACGCGCTGCACAGTCACCATCACGCCGGCGCCGGACGCCGCGGCGAGGATGGCCTGCTCGGCCCGGCGAGCCCAGTCTTCGGCCCGGTCCCACACGCCGGGACGCGAGAGGACGTCGAGAGTCGCGATGCCGGCGGCCATGGCCAATGGGTTGCCGGACAGCGTCCCGGCCTGATAGACCGGCCCGGCCGGCGCGATCTGCTCCATGAGCGCGCGGGAGCCGCCGTACGCGGCGGCCGGCAGTCCGCCACCGATCACCTTCCCCAGGATGGTGAGATCGGGGTCGATGCCGTACAGCACCTGGGCGCCCTGCCGGTGCACTCGCCAGCCGGTCATCACCTCATCGAAGACCAGCAGCGCCCCGGTGCGCCGGGTGATTGCGCGGAGTCCTTCGAGAAACCCGGGCACCGGCGGCACTACGCCCATGTTCCCGGCCACCGGCTCGACCAGGACCGCCGCCATCTCCTCGCCGCGGGTGGCGAAGATCGCCTCCACGGCCGCGAGGTCGTTGAACGGGGCGATGATCGTATCGGCCACCGTGGCCGGAGTCACGCCGGGCGAGTCCGGCAGTCCCAGCGTGGCGACGCCCGATCCGGCGGCGGCCAGGAGCGCGTCCGCGTGACCGTGATAGCAGCCGTCGAACTTGAGGATCAACCTGCGGCCGGTGGCGGCGCGGGCGAGCCGGACGGCACTCATTGCCGCCTCGGTGCCGGAGCTGACGAACCGCACCATCTCGAGCGCGGGGAAGGTGTCCACCACGACCTGCGCCAGTCGGACTTCCAGCTCGGTCGGCGCACCGAAGGTGGTGCCCCGCCCCGCGGCGGCGACGACGGCTTCGAGCACCTCGGGATGGGCGTGTCCCAGGATCAGCGGTCCCCAGGACAGGACCAGGTCGACGTAGCGATTTCCGTCGGCGTCGACCAGCCAGGCGCCCTCACCCCGCTCGATGAACCGCGGCGTCCCACCCACGCCGCGAAAGGCGCGAACCGGGCTGTTGACACCGCCGGGCAGGACCCTGCGGGCGGCCGCGAAGAGCCGCTCCGAGACGGAGCTCGATCGAGCGGAGCGTACCTCGGTCATCGGCTGGTGTCCCCGGCGAGCCAGGCCGCGACATCCTTCGCATGATAGGTGATGATCGCGTCCGCACCTGCGCGGCGCATGCCCAGCATGGCCTCGAGCACCACACCGCGCTCGTCGATCCAGCCCTGGGCCGCGGCGGCCTTCACCATCGAATACTCGCCGCTGACGTTGTAGGCCAGCAGCGGCAGCGTGGTCCGCTCCCGTACCGCCCGCACCACGTCGAGGTAGGCGAGCGCCGGCTTGACCATGAGCATGTCGGCGCCCTGGGCCTCGTCCAGGGAAGCTTCCAGCACCGCCTCCCGCACGTTGGCCGGATCCATCTGGTACTGCCGTCGGTCGCCGAACGCGGGCGCGCTGTCTGCCGCTTCGCGGAACGGACCATAGAACGCACTCGCGTACTTGACCGCGTAGCTCAAGATCCCCCGCTCGGTGAAGCTCGCCTGGTCGAGCGCGCTCCGGATGGCTCCCACCATGCCGTCCATCATCCCACTGGGCGCGACGATGTCCGCCCCTGCCTCGGCGTGGCTCACGGCCACGCGGCCGAGGACGGCCAGTGTGGCATCGTTGTCCACCGAGCCGTCCCGCAGGATGCCGCAGTGGCCGTGGCTGGTGTACTCGCAGCAGCAGACGTCGGTGAAGAGCAGCAGGCCGGGGTGCCGCGCCTTCAACTGGCGCAACGCCTGCTGGACGATGCCGTCGGCCGCGTAGTTCTCCGAGCCGATCTCGTCCTTGGCGGCGGGAAGTCCGAAGAGGATGAGTCCGGGAATGCCCAGCGCCTCGAGCCGCTCCGCCTCACGGTCGAGGGGGCCGTCGACCGAGAGATGAAAGACACCCGGCATCGATGCGATTTCCCGCTCGACGTCGCGGCCATGCACCACGAATACCGGCTGGATCAGGTCGCCGGGGCTCAACTCGTGCTCGCGGACCAGCTGCCGCATGGCCTCGGTGCGACGGCGGCGTCTGGGACGGAGGATCTCGGGGGAGGACACGGAGGGAAGACTAGGGAGCGCGGGGCGCCGCCGCAACCGCATACGATGGGGTGCTGGAGTCCTTCAGCGGAACCGTTCAGGCGGTGCTGCCGTTGGTATCAGTACGGGTGAAGGTACATTCCTGGTACGAAACAGCATTCCCGCGTGCCCGCTCCCGGGAAAATCATCCCCGAGGCGGGCAATGGGTTACGGTCTGCATCAGCCCTGGGCCATAGTGGCCCGGGTCACGCCGCGGCCCGAGCGGCTGTCACCGCTCGGCTGTTCGTTTCGTGGCATCATGAGTGTGTCAGGGCGTCCCGCGGCGTCGCGTACGCGGCGGCGGACCCCCGCCGTGCACGGAGCGCGACCGCGATGAAGCCCCTCGTCTCGCATTTTCCTGCCCTGCTGTTGGCGGTGTCGGCCGCCTCGTGCGCGCCGCACCGGGTACACGTCACCGAGCCCAAGCCGATCAATTCCACGGTGGCTATCGTCGGCGCCACCCTATGGGACGGCACTGGCCGCGGGCCGGTGCCTCACGCCGTCACGCTCATCCGCGCCGATCGGATCCTCTGCGCCGGTGCCGCCGCGGAGTGCCCGGTTCCCCGCGGCGCCCGGGTCATCGACGGACAGGGCCGTTATCTGATTCCCGGCATCATCGACAGCCATGTGCACCTGCTGTTCTTGACCAATGGCAGCGCCGGCCAGGACCTCGCGCTCGACCTGCGCGACCTGCTGGCCCAGGGCGTCACGACCGTGCGTGACATGGGGACCAATCCGGCGGAGCTGCTGGCCAGGGTGAATGCGATACCCGCGTCGCCCCGGGTCTACGCCATGCAGCTGGTGGCGGGCCGTCGCTTCTTCTTCAACGGCTTCCGGGCCACCGAGACGGCCCGAGGCGCCGTGCTGCGGCAGGCGCCTGCCGTCATCATGCAGTGGCTCGGGTGGACGCCGCTCCAGTTCAATCCGGGAGATAATCCGGATCAGATCGTTGCCACGGCCCGGGAAGTCGGGGCGATGGGTCTCAAGCTCTACGCTCAGCTCGACAGCGGCTCGGTCCGCCAACTGGTCGCGGCGGCCCATCGGGCCGGCATGCCGGTATGGGGCCACGCCTGGGTGCAGCCGGCCAGCGTTCGTGAGCAAGCCTCGGCGGGCCAGGACGGCGTGGTCCACGCCGCCGGTCTGGCCGGAGAGCTGTTCACCATAGAAGAGCGGGACACGCTGGTCAAAGACGGCGACCTGCAGATCGCCACTGCCCGGGTCGCCACGGTGGCCGCCGCGCACGATCCCCGCGTTCTCGCTGCGCTCGACACCATGGCACGGCTGGGAACCATGTTCGAGCCGACGCTCGACGCGGTCCAGCACAGCGTGGCGTCGTTCGACGCCAGGCGGCGGCACATCCCTTCACTGCAGGAGAGCTACGCGCGCGCCGCGTCCGGATTCGGTATGGAGGTCACCCGTGAGGCCGTGCGCCGGGGCGTGCGGATCAGCGCGGGGAGCGACCACGTGGCGTATGGCCCCGTCGGAGACCGGGCCTCGGTCTTCGGGAATATGCGGTTGCTGGTGGACTCCATCGGTCTCTCGCCCACCGCGGCGCTGCTCGCTGCCACCCGAGACGCGGCTCGGGCCATCGGCGGCGAGCCCGGCGGCCAGATCGGAACCATTGAGGTCGGGCACTACGCCGACCTGGTGCTCTTGAGCGCGAATCCCTTGGTCAATCTCGACAATCTGGAAGCGGTGGAGTGGGTCATGCGCGGCGGTCGCATCTGGCGGCCGGGACAGCTCCGCAGCGGCATCGCGATGCGCTAGGCGCTGCTCAGCGGGCGGACGTGCCGATCTCGATCGGCAGGTCCTCCCGCTCGGCCCACTCGGTCCAGGATCCCACGTAGATGCGCACCCGGGAATAACCCAGCAGGTACCGCAGGGTGAAGTAGACGTGGCTCGCCTCGGTGGCGCTGTTGCAGTAGGCGATGATGCTCTTGTCCGGCGTGATGCCCTGCGCCCTGTACCCTGCGCGCAGCTGGTCAAGGCTCTTCCACACGTGGCCGAACCCCGCCTGGGTCAGGTCATCCTGCCAGTAGTGATTGACCGCCCCCGGAATGTGGCCCCGGCGCATCTGGGCTCCCGCCTCTCCCGCAAATTGATCGGGTGGCCGGGCGTCGACCAACACGGCATCACCGGTCCGAAGCGCACCCTGAATGTCCTCCAGAGAAGCGGTCTCCGGGTGGAAGGGTGCGGCGGGGAACCGCGTGAGCGGAATCCGCGGATAGCGTCGCGCGATGGGCCGCTGCTCCAGCTCCCACTTGAAGTATCCGCCGTCCAGCACGTACACCTTGGGATGTCCGAACGCCGCCAGGAGATAGGCCAGGAAGGTCGCATCGATGTTGTGGGTCTCCCCGGCGCTGTAGATCACCACAGGCTGCTCCGGGCTGATCCCCAGCCGGGAGAAGAGCTCGGCGTACTCCTGGCCCGACAGCAGCCGCGTCGGTATCCCCCCTTCGCTGGCCCGGATCGTCTCGGTATTGAGGTACTCCGCGCCGGGCAGGTGCCCCTTGAGATAGGTGAACACGTCGGTGCGGACGTCGATCACCAGCACCGTACCCTCCGCCTGCCAGCGTGCCAGCTCCTCAGTGGAGAGAATCCTCGGCTGGGCCGAGCCCGCCACGGGACTCGGCGCTGCAGTGGGCTTTCCGGTGCATCCCAGCCCGACCAGAAGGCCGATCCCGAGCAGCCCTCGTCCGAGGCGTGTCATGGGAGTGAGTCGCCCAGACCCATATACGCCTTCTCCTCCTCCAGGTAGACCCGCACCGCGTTGCGCCGCCGGCGAGAATTGAGCGACACCGGGCGGGTCGCGTCGGCCGGCGGGAGCGCGCTCATGGCGCGCTGCATCGGCACTCCGCGCTCCACCGCCGTCCGCATGTCCGCGTCGAGCCCCGAGATGTATTCTCTGGTCCGGGCCACCAGCTTGGCCGGCACCCGGGGAATCGCGCCGTGCCCCGGAACCACCACTCGCGGGTTGAGGCTGTCGATGGCCGCGAGGGCCCGGAGCAGCTCGCGGGAGCTGCCGTCCACCACCATCGTGACGCCGTCCTCCACCAGGATGTCACCGGTGAACAACACCCGCTCGGCCGGGAGCCAGATCATCAGATCGCCTGGCGTATGACCCGCGCCCGGGTGGGTGATCACGACGACTCGCCCGCCCAGGTGCAGCGTGTCGGTGCCGGTAACCGGACGGTCGGGCACGTCGGCAAACTCGAAGCCCCGCATGGCATCGATCCCCATGACCCGTGTCCAATCCGCCACCAGCGCGTCGGGACCCGCTTCGGAAGCCAGGATGCGTGCGTCGGGATGGGCGATGACCTTGGCACCGGCCCGGCGGAATATGATGGCCCCGAAGTGATGGTCCGGATGGTGGTGCGTGAGCACCAGCCAGACGATCGGCTGGCGGGTGACCCGGCGGATGGTGCGCAGGAGCTGCTGGCCCTGTCGTGGACTCGCCAGCGCATCCACCACGATCACCCCTTCCCCGGTCACGATGAATCCCGCGTTTGGCCGCCCCTCGGACCCGCGTCCCGAGTCGCCCGGGACAGCGTAGATCCCATCGGCCAGACGGCGGGCGACGAAGGGGGGAGCGCGGAGCGAATCTCCCGCGGACGGAGTGGTACCGAGCTGCGAGTAGGCGAAGAGCGCGAGGGGAAGCAGCACGCGGGACAGCCGGCGATCGGAAGGTGGGCCGACCTGCCAGCGCCGGTCAGGCCGAAGCGAAGGCGATGTCGGCCGACTGCCGGTAGACCCCGCCCTTCGAGTCGGTCCACACCATCGTGAGCGGGGCCTCCTTCTCGGCCCGGAGGGTAAAGCTCACCACCGGATCTCGACTGATCCCCGAGGTCCACTCGAACCGGGCGACCGGCTGGTCCCCGTAAGTGATGACCACGTCCTTGATGAAGAACGCGGGGATCGGCCGGCCATCGGCGGTGCGGAAGAACCCGGTGTCCATCGGGTGCGCGATGATGGAGGTGACCCTGAAAACCTCACCCCGGGTGATCCGGTCGGGCAGGCGGATCCTGGCTTCACCGATGGGGGCGCCGGACATCATCCGCATCCGTTCAGGGACACGATCACGTGGGCGTAGGCGCCCCAGATCTCGCCGGTGCTGGTCTCCAGGATGGCCCGCACCCAGGTGGTGCGCTTCATCTTGATCCGGGTCTCCAATGCGACGCTACCAATGGCCGGCGTCAGGTGAAAGACGGCGAGATGCGGGTCGGGGTTGTGATCGACGATCAGATGAACGGCGGTGACGTGCTGCTCCGGGGTCATCGGCAGGTCGCTCTCGATCACGACCGGGACCACCCGTCCATCCTCCGCCACGGCCGGCATGTCCAGCGAGAGCCGTCCCTTTCGGATGGGACGATCGCCCACCACGGTCCGGAGGATCCGGGCGACCTCCTCGTTCGGCACCTCGGGGTCCGTCGGATCGGACCAGCGCTCCGGCAGCAGGAGCAGCCGCTCCTGGGCGAGGAGGCGCTGCCCTCCCAAGAGACCGGCCCACACGAGTCCGACGGTTCTGAGGAATGTTCTACGTGAGGACGGTTCCGAGCTTGACAGGACGACCTCCTGGGGCCACGGGGAATCCTCGGGTAAGGTCGGCGCTCCCGATGACCAAGTCAAGCGTAGCGGCGCGCTGCTTGCGGCGGCCCGGGTGGCCACGGTCAGGGCTGACGAGCCCGCCTCGTGCAACTTGTGTCACCCACCGGGGCTCACTAGTTTAAATCGTTCAGCCGCAAAGTGATGTGGGAACTCTCCCACCTCCTATTCGTGCCGAGGCACCGTGGACACACAAGAGCTTCAACAGGTTGCGCTCTTCGAGAAGTGCCGGCAGTTCACCAAAGCGCGAGAGCTGAAGGCGGTCGGCCTCTATCCGTACTTCAATCCGATCTCGGAGTCGGAAGACACCGTGGTCGTCATCGATGGGCAGAGGCGCATCATGCTGGGGTCGAACAACTACCTCGGCTTGACCCACCACCCCAAGGTCCTCGAGGCCGCCTCGCGCGCGCTCAGCCGCTATGGCTCCGGCTGTACCGGCAGCCGCTTCCTCAACGGCACCCTCGACCTGCACGAACAGCTGGAGGGCGCCCTGGCCGACTTCCTCGGCAAGGAAGCCTGCCTGGTCTTCTCCACCGGGTACTCGGCCAACCTGGGACTCATCTCCGGGCTGGTGGGCCGTGGCGAGGTCGTCTATCTCGACAAGCTGGATCACGCCTCCATCGTCGACGGCGCCAAGCTCTCCTATGGGGAGACCGAGCGCTTCAACCATGGGGACCTGGCCAATCTCGAGCGGCGGCTGGAGCGGAACGCCAACGGTCGGGGATCGATGATCGTGGTGGACGGCGTCTACTCCATGGAAGGCAACATCGCCGACGTGCCCGGCCTGGTCCGGGTGGCCCGGAAGTACGGAGCCGCGCTGGCCCTGGACGACGCGCACGCACTCGGAGTGCTGGGGCCCAACGGAGAGGGCACCGCGGCGCACTTCGGCATGACCGACGAGGTGGACATCATCGCCGGCACCTTCTCCAAGTCGCTGGCCTCGATCGGCGGCTTCGTGGCGGCCTCCGACAGCGTGGTGCATTACCTCAAGCACCACAGCCGCCCGCTCATCTTCACCGCCTCGCTCCCCCCGGCCAACACGGCCGGCGTGCTGGCGGCCCTGCAGGTGCTGCAGGACGAGCCCGAGCGTCGGGAGCGTCTCTGGGCCAACACCCGGCGGCTGCACCAGGGCTTCCGCGGTCTGGGCTTCGAGATCGGTCCCACCGAGACCCCCATCGTGCCCGTGCTCATCGGCCCGCTGGAGAAGACCTTCCTCATGTGGCGGCGACTGTTCGACGCCGGGGTGTTCACCAACCCGGTAGCGCCACCCGCCGTCCCGGCCTCTCAGTGCCGGCTCCGCACCAGCCTGATGGCGACCCACACGTTCGAGCAGATCGACTTCGCGCTCGAGCAGTTCCATCGCATCGGCCGCGACCTGGGGGTCATTTGACCGCAGCCCTGCGCGTACGCGCGGCGCGGGACCGACGAGACCTCAAGCGCTTCATCGACCTGCCCTATCGGCTGCACGCGCGGGACCCTCTCTGGGTCCCGCCGTTGCGTCGAGACGTGGCCTCGCTCCTCGATCGAAGCAAGAACCCCTTCTTCGAGCACGCCGAGGCCGAGTACTTCCTGGTGGAGCGGGCGACGGAGGTAGTCGGCCGCATCGCGGCGATCAGCAACCGGCTCCATAACGACACCCACGGGGACCGGGTCGGCTTCTTCGGCTTCTTCGAGTGCGTCGACGACCAGGCCGTCGCCGACGTCCTCTTCAGCACGGCGGCGGAGTGGTGCCGGGTGAAGGGTCACGACGTCATGCGCGGCCCCGCCTCGTTCTCGGTCAATGACGAGTGCGGCGTGCTGGTGGATGGGTTCGAGACTCCGCCCACTCTCATGATGCCGCACAACCCCCGGTACTATGTCCAGCTGATCGAGCGGGCCGGGTTCCGCAAGGCCAAGGACCTGCTGGTGTATCAGGGCGGCAGCGAGGATCACTATATCCCGGTGCCCGAGCGCCTGGCCCGGGGCACCGAGCTGATTCGGCAGCGCCAGGGCATCACGCTCCGGCCGCTCAACATGAAGGCGTTCAAACAGGACGTCGAGCGGATCAAGGAGCTGTACAACGCCGCCTGGGAGAAGAACTGGGGATTCGTGCCGCTCACCGAGCACGAGATCGACCACCTGGCGGAGCAGTTCAAGCCGGTGGTCATTCCGGAGATCGTGCCGTTCGCTGAGAAAGATGGAAAGGTCATCGGCTTCGGGATCGTGCTGCCGGATCTCAACGTCGTGTTCCAGAAGAACCGCTCGGGCCGGCTGCTGCCGGTGCTTCCTCGTCTGCTCTGGAGCCTCAAGACCGGCAAGATCCGCCGCGCCCGCATCCTGCTGCTCGGCATCGATCCCCAGTACCAGGGCAAAGGGGTTGACGCCATGCTCTACCACTGGATCTGGACCCAGTGTGGAGCGCGGGGCATCACCTGGGGCGAGGCCGGATGGATCCTGGAGGACAACCCGGCGATGAACGCGGGTCTCGAGAAGATGACCTTTCGGGTCTACAAGACCTACCGACTGTACGACCGGCCGATATGAGGGCGCTGGTGACCGGCGCCACCGGCTTTGTCGGCAGTCATGTGACCGAGGCGCTTCGCCGCCAGGGCGACGAGGTCACCGCGCTGGCCCGATCCGCCCGGAAGGCGAAGCTGCTTGCGCCACTCGGAGTGCGGGTCGTGCCTGGCGATCTGCATGACGCCGCGGCCCTGACCCGCGCCGTCGAGGGACAGGACGTGATCTACCATGTGGCCGGAGTGGTTGCCGCGAGGAATGAAGCCGACTTTCTCGCCGCCAACCGCGACGGCACCGCCAACCTGGTGGCCGCCGCGGAGCGCGCCGGCCGGCCGCGCTTCGTGCTGGTCTCGTCGATGGCGGCGGTGGGGCCGTCCGCCAGGGGACAACCGCACCGGGGCAACGAGCCGCCAAGACCGGTCACCGCCTACGGCCGGAGCAAGTTGGCGGCGGAGGGTGTGGTCACCGCCAGCTCGCTCCCCTGGACCATCGTTCGGCCGCCGATGGTCTACGGTCCGCGTGACACCGAGGTCTACAAGGTGTTCCGCCTCGCCCGGCTGCGAATCGCGCCGGTGTTCGGTGACGGCAACCAGGAGCTCAGTGCCGTCCACGGTGCCGACCTGGCCGACGCGCTGCTGGCCGTCGCGCGCTGTGCCGAGACCGCGGGGCGCAGCTATCACGCCTGCCACCCCGAAGTGTTCACCAGTGCCAGCTTCGTGCGAACGGTGGCAGCGGTCATGGGTAGCTCGGTGGCCCTCCTCCGCATCCCTCCGTCCGTTGGCCGTGTCCTGCTGGGCATCACGGAGACCGCGGCCCGTCTGACCGGTCAGACGACGATCCTCACCACCGACAAGGCCAACGAGTTTTTCCAGTCGGCATGGGCCGCCAGCCCTGCCCAGCTTACGGGAGACACCGGCTGGCGCGCCGCGCGGGACCTCCGCACCGGACTCGCCGAGACCTATCGCTGGTATCGGAGCGCGGGATGGCTTTAGCCGTCAGCGCGCCGATCGCCGCGGAGCCCGCCCGGCGCGGGACGCTTCAGCCGGTAGACCTTCTATTGTTGGGCTACCTCGGCATCGTCTCGGTCGTGGCGCTGCGCCGGGCCCCCAGCCAGCCGGAGTGCTGGTGGCTCCTCGGCGCGCACGCGCTCTTTCTCGTGCTGCTCGCGTTGATCACCCGGCCTCAGCCGGGCCGTCTGGGCCAGACCCTGCGGGAGATCTATCCGTTGCTGCTGCTGGTCGGGCTGTACGGCGAGCTCGACGTGCTGAACGGTCTGGGCGCGACGGTCCATGACGCCACCGTGCAGCGCTGGGAGCTCGCGCTGTTCGGCGCTCAAGTGAGCCGCGAATGGTGGCAGGCGGTACCCAGCCGGTTCTGGTCGACCGTGCTGCACGGCGCCTACTTCTCTTATTACCTCGTGGTCACGCTCCCCGCGCTCTACTTCGTCTGTCGCGGCGACCTGCGTGCGGTACGCCAGTTCGTGCTTGCGGTGATCGCCACCTTCGTGACCTGCTATCTGATCTTCATCTTCTTTCCGGTGGCCGGACCGTACTACGTCTTCCCCCCACCGGCCGCGTGGTTCACCGACAATTTTCCCGCCCGCCTGGTGTACCAGACGCTGGCAACGGGAAGCTCGTACGGTGCCGCGTTCCCCAGCTCTCACGTGGCCGCCACCGTGGCCGCGGCCCTCGCCGCCAAGCGCCATTCCACCAGGCTCGGTCTGCTGCTCCTGATGCCGACCGCGCTGCTGACGGTCGGGGTCGTCTACTGCCAGATGCACTATGGGGTGGATGCGATTGCCGGGCTGCTGGTAGGGCTCGTCGTGGCCTGGGCCACCCGGAAAGCAAGCGACCCCGTGAGCTGGAAGCCCACGGGGTCGCCCCTGGTGGCGCCGCAGGCGGTTACTGCACAGTAATCTTGCCGTGCATACCCAGCGCGAGGTGAGGCAGGCAGTAGAACTTGTACTCCCCCGCCGGCGCGCCGGCGAAGCTGACCTTGTAGACCGCATCCTGCTCGGCGAGCAGCGGGCCCTGCAGCGGGCCCATCTGATCGGGCATGCCGGCCTTCAGCTTGTCCTCGGCGCCCTTGGGGATGCTGTCGCCCCAGAACGAGACGTTGTGGGGACCACCACTCTTGTTGTGGAACTGCACGACGTCGCCGCTCTTGATGGTGAGCTGCGCCGGATCGAACTTGTAGGTGGAGCCCTGGAGCTCCATGGTCACGTCATGCGTCGCCCCGGTGGCGGCGGGAGCGGCAGCGGGAGCCTGCTGCTGCTCGGGCGTGGTGGTGCTGGTGGTTGTCGCCTGATCTGGAGCCTTCTTCTCGCCGCCGCAGGCCGCCACAATGACGGCTAGCCCAGCCACGAAGGATGTCGCTCGCATCGCTGCTTTGCCTCCGAATGACAGGAAAAACACGCACCTTGTGAACCCTTTCACAAGATCTCAATAATATCGTGGAAGCCCTCAAAGGGAAGGGTGACATAGCTGGGATCGGACAATGACATCGACGCTGCCGATCGCGCCCGGCGTTGCCGCGCCGCCCTGCCGAAGCCTGGGATCGCATTGCCAGGGACTGCACGTGACGCTTCGAGTGGGCGCGCTGGAGGAAGGCACCGCCTCGCTGGATCACGAGGCCACCTGGCTGCTGGGACACACTCAGCGCATCACCTTCCTGGAGCTCCGGGAGGGGGACGGGGACCTCTACGCCGAAGCGATTCTCCACGTGCCCTGCCGTTTCCTTCATCAGGAGCTGGGCCGCGCCACCTGCCGCGCGCATGGCTTCACCGGCCAGATCCCCAGGGGTCCGCGCCAGGAGGAGCAGCCTCTCCGACTCGGTCGAGACCGATTCGTCATCGTGGAAGACCGACAGAATACGGTGAGGACCCTCCCCTTCCCCCGCCGGTCGCTTCCGGTGCTGGAGGGGCCGTCCGCAATGGGCGACAACCCATGCGCCGGGGCGCCCTGCCGGACCGCCGACAACACCCGGGGGGCCGCCTGCTGCCGAGATCTCCAGGTGGAGATCATGTGCACCCGCGCCCAGCGCCGCCTCGAGGCCCTGGTGCGCGCGCGCCGCTCGCCCTATCTCTGTAAGGTGGTCCGGGCCGGTGACTTCTCCATCGACGTGGAGATGATCTCCTCCTGCGGATACTTGGCGGACGATGGCATCGCCTGCACCTTGCACGGCCGGGTCCGCTCCGACGGCCGGCCGGCCAAGCCCGACCTGTGCAGCGAATGGCCACCGAAGGATCAAGGGCTGCATCCCGGCTGTGTGTTCGCTCCGAAACGCCGTGCCCGGGGCCGCACCGGCTAAGGAGCGCAACTGTGCAAGCCTTGAGAGCTTGCCCGTCCTTGTCAGCGTTCCGGACTCCCTGCCAGCGAGGGGCCGGCCAACAGGGGAGGTCCGGTGCCCGACGAGCTTGAACAGCTTTACCTGAGCACCTATACGGCGGTCGTGCGCTTCCTGTATCGGAAGGTCTGGGACGCGGAGCGGGCCGAGGACCTGGCCCAGGAGGTCTTCGTCCGGGCCCTCTCGCACCGGCCGGACAAGCCCCGTGCCTGGGTGTTCGCGGTCGCCGCCAACCTGGCACGCGACGAAGCCAGAGCGGCGGTCCGCCGCCGGCGCCATCTGACCCTCCTGAAGGGCGATCCCATCGCCCAGCCCACCCTGACCCCCGCTCCAGACGATACCGTCGAGCACGACGAGCAGATTGCCTCGGTGCAGGAGGCGCTCAACACATTGACGCCGCGCGACCGGGAGATTCTCCTGCTGTGGGACGCGGGGCTGAGCTATCCGGAGATCGCCACCCAGACCGGGTTAGCGGTGGGAGCGGTCGGCACTACGCTGGCCCGCGCCCGGAAGCGTCTGGTGGACGCGCACGACCGGCAACATCGGCGGACAGGAACCGATGCGTCACATTCCTGAAGAAGAGCTGCACGCCTATCTGGATCAGGGGCTGAGCCGGACGCAGTGCGTCGAGATCGAAAGCCATCTCGCCGACTGCGCCTCGTGTCGGGCCCAGCGGGATGGCATTGCCGCTCTCCGGGACAGGACCACGGCGCTTCTGGCCCGGCTGGCACCGCCCCGCAAGCCGATGCCGGTGTTCGAGAGTCTGCGGAAGCGGGCAGCGGAGGAAGCGTCCATGCGGCGCCGTCGCCTGCAGCGAGCGGCCTGGGCCGCGAGTCTGGTGGCCGCGGTCGGCTTGGGCTGGGGCGCCAGCGCACTCCTCAGGCCTGGCTCGACCCGCCTGCAGGAGGGCAACACCCGCCGCCCTCGCGCGACGGCTGCGGTCCCCTCCGCGGCGTCTCGCCCGCCGATCCAGGCGGTCACCCCAGCCCCGGCGCGGATGGTCCACGATTCCGTGCGGCCGTCCAGGCCGGTCACCAAGGTCGCCACCCGCACTACCCCGCCGGAGCGCCCGGCCGCGCAGGACCGCTCGGCCGCGCTGGCCGTGCTCGATCTCGCACCCGCTCCTGAGCTCAGCAGACTGGACCCGCCCCGCTCCGGGAGCGAGGAGTTCGGCGGCATGTGGCGGACGCTGTCCTGGGATGGGGCGCAGGCGGAGGCCGGGAAGCCCCTGCCCCGCATCGAGGGACTACCGGTGGTGCAGGTGCAGATTCAGTCGGGCCAGCAGGGGACTCGCCCGGTGACCGTGGTGGCGCAACAGCTCGCGTCGGGGCAGGTCATTCGCACGATCGAGGGCTCCGCCACCGACGTCTCCCACTTGCTCTCGGTCCGCGCCGGCGGCGATCCCGAATCGCTCACGGTCCGCAGCGATTCCAACCCCGATGGCGCGCGGCCCACCGACCAGGCCATGGCCATGCAGGTCGGCGACCGGATGCTCGCGATCACCGGCGCGCTTCCACCCGACAGCCTGCGCGCCATGATCCGCCGGCTGAACGCGGAGATGCGTACCAAGTAGGATCGGGGGCCGCTCAGGCTCTGGGCTTGCCGCGGCGCTCCAGCAGCTCGGACGGCACATAGTCTTTGGGACTCTCCTCGTGGTCGTACTCCGCCGCAACCACCGCATGATGTCGCTCTCGCTCCAGAGTGATCTCCGCCAGGCGTGGCGAGATCATCGGGAAGGTCCGCGCGAACACCGCGTAGGACAGCAGGAATAATCCCAGAAACAGCAGGGTAGGTCCCAGCTCCGGCAGGTAGAACACCGGACCAGGAAGTGCCGTCACCGACGGCATCACGAGGAGGAACCGTTCCAACCAGAGCGAGACCAGACTCACCACAGCGAAGAAGCCCAGCGTGACCCGGGTCTTCTTGGGCGCCACACCCAGCAGACCGAAGAACGGAATCACGAACATCCCCAGCAACACCGCCCGCCCGATCGGCAGCCAGTGACCCCACAACCGGGAGAAGACGAAGCCGGTCTCCTCCGGCAGGTTCCCGTACCAGATCACCAGGAACTGGGCCCACATGAGGTAGGTCCAGAACACGGTGAAGCCGAAGCACAGCTTGCCCAGGTCATGGCGCTGCTTGGGTGACACCAGGTCGGCAACGCCGAGGTGCGAAGCCCCGTACATCATGGTGAGCGCGAGCAGCATGTGGGCGCCCAGGAAGGAGCCCATGAAGTAGAACGCACCCAGCAGGTTGGAGAACCAGTGGGGCTGCAGCGCCATCACGCCGTCGAACGCGATGAGCGTAGCCACCGCGGCGTACAGCACGACGTAGAGCGGCGCCAGGCGATGGATGTGCTCTTCCTGGGCGCGGGCCGCGGCGTCGCCCCCGTCGTAGCCCCGGGTCCAGCTGTCGAACAGCGCGCGCCGGCCGGGCGCCGCACCGGCCCGACTGGCCAGCAGGTCGGGCACCAGGTCGGCCCGGATCAGACGCCATCCCACCAGCGCGAGGATGGTGAGCCCGATGCCCAGCCGCGCGAACATGAACCCGTGAGAGAGCCAGACCGCCTTGGCGTGCTGCAGCTCCGGGAGGGCGGCGTTCATGGGGCCGTAGATCGACTGGTATCCCGCCGTGAAGATCAGCACCAGTCCCAGCAGCGAGATCGGCAGGAACGCGGCGGCAGCCTCGGCGAACCGGATCACCATGCCGGACCACTTGGCGTTGGTGACCTTCTGCACCGCCACGAAGGCGACGCTCCCGAGGGACAGCCCGGTGAAGTAGAGCCAGTTGACGTGGAACAGTTGCCAGGCGCGGTCCCGGTTGCCGTCCAGCAGCGCGCCGCCGAAGAGGATCGCTCCCAGAATGGCGCACCCGCCGCCCAGGCCGAGGAAGGCCTGATACTGTCCGGCGAGGGAGCTCCGGACCAGCCGCTCGTGCAGCGTCGTCGGGCTCATGGCGCCACCTCGCCGGTCGACCCGGTGGCGCTGGCGGTCGGCGGAATCCCCTTCTCCGCTCCCGCCGGCTCGGGCCCGGCCGGCGTCTCCGCCTGCAGCTTGCGCACGTGGTTTACGATGGCCCAGCGGTCACTGGGCAGGTACACCTTGTCGCCGTAGCGCGGCATGACGCCTCGACCGTAACGAATGATGCTGTAGATGTACCCGTCGCTGTATCCGCGGGCGCGGCCGGTGAGGAGGGACGGCGCGCCGATGCGGGAGGTGACCGTGCCGTTGGCGGCGCCACCCGGCCCGTGACACACGGAGCAATAGGTATGGAACAGGGTATCGCCCGCGGCGTCGACGTCCCGGGGGATGACCGCCACGCTCGGCCCCGGCGGAGAGGCGTGCCCGCCGGAGGCCGCCGCGTAGGGGTTCTTGAGCGCGTCGGCCGTGGTCGTCTTCCCGGTGACCCACTCGCCCGACCAGTCCGGCTCACCGCCGCTGACCGGGACGGCGCCCGCCGGCGTGTACCGCGGCACACCGGCGGTCTGGTAGGGATGCACGTAGCGCGCACGGATCATGTGATCCAGTACCGGAATGATGTGCCAGAGATCGTCCGGGGAGGGCACCCGATCGTACCACCAGTCGCACCCGCCCGCGCCCAGACTCAGCGCGGCCAGGAGCGCGGTCCGCACGGCGAGCGAGGCCCAGCGCGGCTCACGCGGCTTCATGACGCACCTCCACCGCTCCCGCCGAGCGGAGCAGTTGCTCCAGCGAGCCGAGCTGGTCGGCGCCGCTGGGAACGAACACCCCGATCTGGTCGTCGCTGTACTTGGGATCGTAGGCGATCCCGCGCTTGCCCATCAGCACGCTGAACAGTGCGAGGCCCGCCACCGTGCTGAGGGCGCCGAGCAGGATGGTCAGCTCGAAGGCGATCACCACGTATGGCGGGATCGAGCCGATCGGCTTGCCGCCGACCAGGGTGGGCCAGTCGAAGGACATCCAGAGCGTCATGCCGAAGCCCGCGGCGCAGCCGGTGAGGCCGCCGATGAGGGTGAACAGCCGCACCGGGCTCACCGAGTGATCGAGCGCCTCCTCGATCTCGTGGTTGGGAGCCGCCGAGTAGACCACCAGATTCCGGTGACCCCGCGCGCGCAACGCTCGAATGGCATCGGCCGCGGCGTCCACATGGACGAACGACGCCAGCAGTCCGGGCACCCGGCGGGGGGTCCGCCTCATGAGCGCCATCAGTGGTGTCCTCCCCGTAGCCGCGGCATGGGGATCATCTCCTTGATCTCCTGGATCGCGACGATCGGGAAGCTCTTGGCGAACAGCAGGAACCACATCCCGAACCAGCCGAAGGAGCCGGCGAGGATGCCCCAGTCCGCCCAGGTCGGGTTCATGCCGGACCAGGCCCACGGGATGTAATCGTTGCTGAGCGAGGAGGCGATGATGACGTAGCGCTCGAACCACATCCCGATATTGACGAAAATCGAGATCACGAACAGCGAGGTCAGGTTGGTCCGGATTTTCTTGAACCACAGGAGCTGCGACACGAAAGCGTTGCAGATGATCATGCTCCACCCCGCCCACCACATCGGGCCGAAGGGCCGCAGGAAGAAGGTGGTCTGCTCGAATGGGCTGCCGCTGTACCAGGCGACGAAGTATTCCATGCTGTAGGCGTAGAACAGGATCGAGCCGGTAAACAGGGTCAGCTTGCCCAGATTGTCGAAGTGATACGGGGTGATCATGTGCTCGATCCGGAGCGCCCGGCGAAGCGGGATGATCAGGGTGAGCACCATGCCGAGGCCGGAGTAGATGGCTCCGGCCACGAAGTAGGGAGCGAAGATGGTGCCGTGCCACCCGGGAACGATGGAGGAGGCGAAGTCCCACGACACCACCGAGTGGACCGAGAGCACCAGCGGCGTGGCCAGGGCGGCCAGATAGAGGTAGGCCCGCGAGTAGTGCCGCCACTGGTTGTCGGTGCCCTGCCATCCCACCGCCGTGAGCGAATAGACCGACCTCCGCCAGCCGCCCACCTTGTCCCGCACCGCCGAGACGTCCGGAACCAGCCCGAGGACCAGGAAGACGGTCGACACCGTGAGGTAGGTGGAGATCGCGAACACGTCCCAGATCAGCGGCGATTTGAAGTTGGGCCAGAGGTACCGCTGGTTGGGATAGGGAAGCAGCCAGTAGAAGATCCACTGCCGTCCGATGTGGATGATCGGGAACAGTCCCGCGGTCATGACCGCGAACACGGTCATGGCCTCGGTGGAGCGGTAGACCGCCGTCCGCCACGGCGACCGGAAGAGAAAGAGAATGGCGGAGATGAGCGTGCCCGCATGGCCGATACCGATCCAGAACACGAACGTGGTGATGTACACGCTCCAGAAGATCGGCGGGTTGTACCCGGCGTGCCCCAGGCCGTCCTTGACCAGCGTCAGGAAGGTGAGCACGCCGACCAGGAAGAGGGAGACCGCGCCGAACAGCAGGATCAGGTATCCCCGCGTCGGCCGGCTCAGCGTCCCCACGACGTCGTTGGTGACGTCGGCGTGCGTCTGGGTGATGACCAGGTCGCCGTGGACGCTGGTCGGCAATTTCGGTTCGGCAACGACGGCCATCGGTTATGCCTCCACCGGCTGCAGGACCTTGGCGAGGTAGGTGATCGCCGAGCGGGTGTTGACCTCCTCCAGCACGCGGTACCCTCGCGGATCCTTCTTGAGGGCGGCCACCCGGCTCGACGGGTCGACCACGTTCCCGAAGACGATGGCGTCCGACGGGCAGGCCTGGGCGCAGGCGGTGGTGAACTCGCCGTCCCGCATGGTGCGATTCTCCAGCCGGGCCTGGTTCTGGGCGCCGCGGATGCGCTGGATGCAGAAGGTGCACTTCTCCATCACCCCGCGCGCCCGCACGGTCACGTCCGGGTTGAGCTGCAGGTTGAGCGGCTCCGGCCAGGCCATCTCGTTGTACTTGTACCAGTTGAAGTAGCGCACCTTGTAGGGGCAGTTGTTGGCGCAGTAGCGGGTGCCCACGCAGCGGTTGTACACCTGCGCGTTGAGTCCGTCCGGCGTGTGATAGGCGGCGTACACCGGGCACACCGGCTCGCACGGCGCGTTGGCGCAGTGCTGGCAGAGCATGGGAATGAAGCGCGCGGAGATCGGCTCGCCGGGCGCTTCGCCGCCCTCCCAGTACCGCTCGATGCGCATCCAGGTCATCTCCCGCCCGCGAAGAATCTCTGCCTCGCCCACCGTCGGGATGTTGTTCTCCGCGTAGCACGCGGTGACGCACGCCTGGCAGCCGGTGCACTTGGCCAGGTCGATCGCCATGCCCCACTGGGGATGGTCGCCGGGGTAGTTGCCGTACTGGGTGGCCTGGTGCTGCTCCTCGCTCCAGCCCTTGAGCGCCGGCAGCTCACGCTCGACTTTGAGCTCGCTCTCCCCCTCGCCCTCCTCCAGGTAGGCCTGCTCGATCGTGAGCCCCTTGCGTGCCGCGGCGAGTGGGATCGCTTCGGCGATGCCCCGGCCCAGCTGCCGGGGGACTCCGGCCACGCTGGCGAGCTTCTTGTACTCGCCCGTCTTGGTGACCGCGACTCGAGTCGAGACGTACGGGATGAACTCGCCCTTGGACGCGCCCAGCAGGTCGAGTGCGTTGACACCCCGTCCCTGCGCGAAGGCGCCGTACTCCGTGTGGCCCAGCCCGAGCGGCACGGCCACGACATCGGGATGCACCCCCGGATAGATGAAGACCGGAGCCTCGATCTGTCCGTGAGGGGAGGTCAGGCGGACGATCTCCCCGTCGCGGACATCGAGCCTGGCAGCGGCGTCAGGATGGAGCTCGACCCAGGAGTGCCAGGTGATCTTGGTGACCGGGTCGGCGTTCTCCAGCAGCCAGGGCTTGTTGGCCCCGCGGCCATCGTGCAGCAGCCCGTGTGGGTAGGCGGCGAAGACGAACGCACCGTTGCCCTCGAATGCCGGCTTGGTATAGGCCATCTGGGCGGCGCCCGCCGCAAGCGTCACTTCCGGACCGCCGACCACGGCATCGAACACGCCGCCGCGTTGCAGCGCCTGGCGCCAGTATTCCTCCGCGTCCGGCGCGCCATGCTGGGTCGCGATGGTCTGCCAGCGGCTCCGCAGGTGCGCCTCGTAGGAGGGCGCATTGAACGCGGCCAGCGCCCCGCCCGCCTTCTGCGAGACCCGGAGCAGCAGGTCGCCGGTGGCCATGGTGTTGAATACCGGTTGCATCACCGGCTGCATCAGGCTGCGTACCCCGGCCCGCGGCGTCAGGTCGTCCCACCGCTCGAGTGCGTGATGCTGCGGGAGGATCAGATCGCAGAGCCTGCTGGTCTCGTCCAGAAACATCGAGGTCGAGACCTTGAATCCCGCCTTGCGGAACCGGTCGGCGAAGCCGCTCGCCTTGGGCACGGTGTACACCGGGTTGGCCTCGTGCACCAGCAGCACGGCCACCTCGCCGGCCGCCGCCGCGGTGGCCAGCTTATCCAGCGCGCCGTAGCCATCTCCCGAGCCAAGGTCGGCACCGAAGCGCACGGTCTCGCCGACGTTGCCCGCGACAAAGTTGAGCAGGTTGACCGCGGCGCAGAGCTCGACCGCCCCGGCGTGCTGCGCTCCGGCGCCGCCAGCCACCGCGAGGCTCGGCCGCGCCGCGGCGAACTCGCGGGCCAGCTGCTCGATCCGGGGCGCGGGGATGCCGGTCTCCTGCGCCGCCATGCCGGGGGTGAACTGGGCGAGCGCGGCAGTCACCGCCGCCGGGGCGCCCCGCTCCGCGGCGACCAGGTGCGCCATCGCCAGGGCGAGCGCGGTCTCGGTCCCGGGACGGAGGGCGAGCCACTCGTCGGCGTTGAGGCCGGTGAGATCCATCCGCGAGGAGGCGTAGACGAACTTCGCCATGTCGCCGCTGCTGAAGCCGTGCGACTGGGCGAAGCCCCGCTGGTTCTCGATCGGCGCCAGCCAGGTCTCCAGGAAGTCCGCCCCGAACGACACGATGTATTTGGCCTTGGCGAAATCGTGCGCCGGCAGCTTGTCGATGCCGAAGACCTGGCGGTTGGCGGCCCGGAGCGGCTCGTGATCGAAGGAGTCGTACCGCACCAGTCTCCCGCCCAGCGCGGCGGTCCAGTCGGCCAGCAGGTCGGAGAACGTGCCTCGGCCGGCGCCGGAGATCACCGCCACTTTGCCGCCGGCCGCCGTCAGTTTTCCCGCGAGCTGGCCGATCGCCTCGTCCCAGGTGATCTCCTTGAAGCCCCCCGCGGGGTTCCGGGCCATCGGCCCCTTGAGCCGGCTCGGATTGTAGAGACCCTGGAGCGCGGCCTGGCCCCGGGCGCAGAGCTTCCCCTGATTCACCGGGTGCTCCGGGTTGCCCTCCAGCTTGACGGCGCGGCCTTCCCGGGTCCGCACGTGGACTCCGCATCCGGTCGAGCACTCGGTGCAGGTGCCGGCGTACCATGTGGCCAGGCCGGGGATCTGGTCCTCGGACTGGACCAGATAGGGCACCAGCTTTTCCACTCCGCTGGTGGAGCAGCCGGTGAGGGCCATCGCTCCCCCGCCGGTGACCCCCAGAACGGTCAGGAACTTCCGGCGATCCATCGGTGATTCCGGAGTGACATCCGTCATCGTGAATCCTCGTTCTCTCGGCCCGCGGTTCGGCGGAGCGGCGGGAGACTCAATAATGACATACCGAGCAGTCTCGCGAGACCTTCCGCTGGACATGGCAGGTGATGCAGAATCCCATGTTGTTGACGTTGTTCACCCGGTAGACCTGGGGCATGCGCTGGACCTCGCCATGGCAGGTGATGCAGGCGTTCGGTCCCAGCGCCTTGATGTGCCGCTGGTGGGGGAAGTGGGCGTGCCGCGCGAGGTAATGCACGCGCACCCACTCGACCGGCTTCTTCTCGGTCCAGGCCTGGCGCACCTTCTTGATCTCGGTCTTGGCCGAGCTGTCGCTGCCGCCGATGACCAGGTGGCACCCCATGCAGGTCTGCATCGAGGGGATGCCGGGCTCCGGCGAGACCGCCACGGAATAGTGGCAGTACTGACATTGGATCTTGAACTGTCCAGCGTGAATGTCGTGGCGGAAGAAGATCGGCTGACGCGGACCCTTGAGCGCTCCGCTATCGGAGAGGACCGGGGCCCCGATCGAATCGGCGACCGCTTTGGCTTGCTGCGCCTGGGTGGACGGGCCGGTCAAGGCCAGGAAAGTCGCCAGCGCGCCGGCCCCGAGGCCGCCGACCACGATCGCCAACGTACGCATCATCGATCCCGTGCTGAGGGAGTGGCGCACCGCTGCTCGTGAAGCGATTCACTTGCGCGCCAAAGTAAAGTGCACCCATCCGATTATTCAACCCGAGCCCTCGGCTAATGGGAGCGTTTCACTCGGCTTCGATCCCGCCATCCTCGGGGTCCGGCCGAGCACGCGGCTTGGGAGCGCGGTGCGGCGTCGGGCGCTCGGCCAGCCACTCGGCCTTGCGGGCCGCCAGCCGGAGAAACGCGTCCACGGCGCGGCGGTCGTCCAGCTCCAGCCAGCACCACTTGACCGGACCGGTACGCTGTCCCTCCTGCACCGCCCGGGCAATCGCCGCCGCCGGCCGGGCGGCGCGGCGGAAGCGGTCCTCCTCGGACTCGCTCAGGGTGAAGGTGGCGGAGAGCGCGTCGCCCACCACGTGCACCCAGCACAGCTTGCGGTTTCCCAGGCCGTATTCCCAGGCCCAGCGCCAGCTGGTCCCCATGAAGCGCACGCTCTCCGCCACCCCGGGAAGCGCCAGCAGGCCCTTCCGGAGCGCCGCGAAGCGCGCCGCCGCCGCCGCGGGCAGATCGTCCAGCGGCGCCGCGGCGGCGGGCTCGACCTCGGCATCCGCGTAGCGATTGGCCGCCCAGTACGCGCTCGAGCGCAGACGAGTCATGCGTCGCTCCCGCTCGAATGGCCCGTGGAATCGTCGGGATCGGCCGCGAAGGGGACGCCGGCCCGCTCCAGGTACCGCAGCACTTCGATGCCCATGGCCCGGACCAGGGAGGCTTCCCGGCCGTCGAGGTCCGCGCGGTGCACGATCTCACGGAAGGAGCGCATGACGCTGTCGGGGCGGCGGGTCTTGAAGAAGTCGATGGCCCAGAGGGCCCGCTGCCAGTCGGCGAAGAGCGTCTCGAGCTGGGCGGCGGTCGCGGGACCCGCCTGATTCCGCGGCGGCTTCAGGGGCAGCCGTTCACCGCCACGCGCGTTCCAGCTCTCGTACGCCATGATCGCCACCGCCTGGGCGAGGTTGAGCGAGGGATGCGCCGGATCGGTGGCGATGGTGACCACCAGATGGCAGAGATCGAGCTCTGCGTTGGTGAGCCCGCGGTCTTCCCGCCCGGCGACGATCGCCACCGGCCCCGCGGCGGCCCGGCTCACCAGCTCGGCCGCCGCCTCGCGGGGCCGCAGGGTGTGCCGCTTGGCGGCTCGCTCTCGCCCGGTCAGCACCGCGGTGTAGACACAGTCGGCCACCGCGTCGGCCAGGGTCGGCACCTGTTCGATGCGCGCCACGAACTCCGCCGTGTTGTGCGCGATTCCTTCGATCCGGTAGGGATCGAACACTTCGGGATCGACCAGGCGCATCCGCTCGAGTCCGAAGTTCTTCGCGATCCGGACGGCGCTGGCGATGTTGACGATGTCCTGCGGATTGACCAGCACCAGGATCGGCGGGGCCACCCGCCCGCCGTCATCCCTCGCCGAGGAAGGACACATCGTGCCGCTTCGCCTTGAGCGCCGCGGCGAACCCGGCCTTCTCGACGGATTTCATGTAGGCTTCCTTGGGCTCGACCTGCTTGGCGTCCACCAGCTCCATCAGGGCGTCGTTCAGCGTGACCATCCCCGCTTTGCGATTGGTCTGCATGATCGAGGGAATCTGGAAGGTTTTCCCCTCCCGGATCAGGTTGGACACCGCCGGCGTGCTCAGCAATATCTCCCGGGCGGCCACCCGCCCCCCGCCGATCTTGCGGCACAGCGTCTGGGCGATGACGCCCCGGAGCGATTCCGACAGCATGACCCGCACCTGGGACTGCCGGTCCGCGGGGAACTGGTCGATGATCCGGTCGATGGTGGAGGACGCGGTGGTCGTGTGGAGTGTCCCGAACACGAGGTGCCCGGTCTCCGCGGTCTCGATGGCAATGGAGACCGTCTCCAGATCGCGCATCTCGCCGACCATAATGATGTCGGGGTCCTCCCGCAGGGCGGCCCGCAGCGCATGCTTGAACGAGCGGGTGTGGACCGCCACCTGCCGCTGGGTCACCAGGCAGCGCTTGCTCTGGTGCACGAACTCGATCGGGTCCTCGATGGTGATGATGTGATCGGTCCGGGTGCGGTTGATGAGATCGATGAGCGCGGCGAGGGTGGTGCTCTTGCCCGAGCCAGTGGGGCCGGTCACTACCACCAGACCCTTGGTGAGGTAGCAGAGGTTCTGAACTTCGCGGCCCAGCCCCATCTCGTCCGCGGTACGGACTGTGGTCGGAATCACCCGGAAGACCGCCATCGGCCCGTGCCGGTCCCGGGCGGCGTTGCAGCGGAACCGCGCCAGGCCGTCGATCTCGTAGGCCCAGTCGGTGTCGCCGGTCTCGCGCAACTCCCCGATCTCCCGGGGTGTCATGATGCTCGTGAGCATGGCCTCGACCCGCTCGGCAGGGATGGCGGGCAGGGGCTCGCGGGTCAGCTCGCCCGAGCGGCGGAGCAAGGGCGGCTCGCCGGTTCGGAGGTGGAGATCGGAGGAGCCGGAGGAGACCAGCAGCCGGAAGAGGTCGTCCATCGCGGCGCGCGCCTCGGCCAGGTCCTGCGCGCTCCTGGCAACCGGCGCCGCCACCGGCAGCGGAGTGGCGGCCGGTGCCGCGGGCGCTACCACCGGATGCAGCAGCACCTGCGGGCCCGCAGCGCCCGGCGAGAGCTCCACCCGCACGGGACCGCTGGGCGACTGGTAGACAAAGGCGAGAGCCTCCCCCCCACCCAGCCGGGGCGCCAGCTCGGCCGAGGCCACCTCCCGGAGGAGCCCGAGGATCTGGGTATCGGTCAGCGGATCGCGGGTGAGCGGCCGCCGGGCGCCGTTCCCGACCAGGGACGCCGGCGCGCCGGGCGCGAGCTGGAGGGCGTCGGCCCGCTGCTCGTGAAGTACCTGAATGAGACGATCGAGTCGAGCCAAGGGCGATCTCAGTCGAGGGGACGGGCAAAGCGGACGAGCGACTTGTTGACGTACCAGGTCACGTCGTCCGAAAAGAGCGAGAAGAAGGCGCCGCTGCCGTTGAGGTAATCCAGCGCGCGCCCGCGAGACGGCGGCAGCTCGAAGGAGGCGTGTCCCCGGTACTCCGCCCCACCCTGGAGCACCACCTCGAGCCCGATCAGCCGCGCCGCCGAAGCCCGGTCGGGATCCACCAGCGCGGCCTGGTCGCGACAGGCCACCACCGCGGCCTGCGCTTTGGGCACGAAGGCCACGCCGCCGAGCGACAGGGTCAGCGCGAAGAACGGATCGGCACGGCAGAGCATTTCGAGCGGCGTCTCCGGGCCGGGCGGGTAGGCCGGCCGTGCGAGCAGATGGAGATCGCCCCGGAGTACGATCCCTTCGGCAAGGACGACTTCGGCGAGCACCTTGTTGGTGAAACCCCAGTCGTTCATCGGCTCTGTGGTGAGGAGTGACCGGAAAGTGAGTGGGGAGGAGCGGAGCGGCAAGTGGTCACCCGCGGATCTCGACGCCCGCCTGCTGCTCGTTCAACCGAATCGGATCCAGGTAGTCCGCCCCTTCGCCCAGCTCGGCCCGGGCTGCCCCCAAGCGCGCGCCGGCCTGCTCCAGCACCGGCGCGGTCACACCGGTCTCGGCCAGGAGCATGCGCGCGATGCCCACGTCCTTGTCGAGGAGCGCCAGGCGAAAGGTCCGCGGCCAGGCGCCGGTCAGCACCCGCTCCGGCACCAGCACCTCGCTCACGAACGAGCGGCCGCTGGACGCGTTGATCACATCCAATGCGATCCGCGGAGCCACACCGGCCTTGACCAGCGACGTCAACCCCTCGCCCAGCGCGAGGATGTTGACCGCGAGCAGCGCATTGTTGACCGCCTTGAGCGCGTCGCCGGCGCCGACCGGACCGACATGCTCGATCCGCTTGCCGAAGGCAGCCAGGATCGGTCGCGCGCGGGCGAAGGTCGCCGCGTCGGCACCCACCATCACGCTGAGTGCGGCGGCCGCGGCGCCGTTGGTACCGCCGCTCACCGGCGCGTCGGCGAAGGCGATGCCCCGCGCCGCCAGCCGCCCCGCAATCCGGCGGGAGCTCGCGGGGTCGCCGGAGGTGCAGTCAAGCAGGAGACCGCCGGCCGGGAGGCCGGCCAGCAGTCCGTCGGGCCCATCCAGCAGCGCCTCGACCTCCCGCGAGCTCGGCAGGCAGGTGATCACCACGTCGGCGTCCGCCGCCAGCGCGCGCGGGGTCGGCGCCACTCGCGCACCGGTCTCGGCGGCGAAGGCCGCGGCTCGCGCGGCGGTGCGATTCCAGACGGTCAGCGGACCCCGCCGGGCCAGATGCGCGGCCATGGGACCGCCCATCGCCCCGAGGCCGAGAAAGCCGACGTGCATGGGGGACGGTGCGCCTTTCGGAAGAGCGGCGATATTCGGCGAGGTGGCAAGTTACCCAAGCAAAACGGCGGGCCCAAGGGCCCGCCGTCTTGCTGCCTGCCGGGTGGAGGTCTTACTGGCCTGCCCCCAGAGTCTGATTGGTCACGGCACGATAGCTGTTGAGGCGTCCGGCGCCGAAATGCGTCGCATCGCCCTTGGAATCCACCGTGGCGATCAGCTGGTTGCGCAACGCCGTTCCCCGCAGACCGAGCTTCGACGCCACGATGCCCGCCGTTCCCGTCACCTGGGGTGCCGCCATCGAGGTGCCCTGCATCCAGGTATACCCGCCGCCCAGGCGCGCACTGTAGATACAGCCATCGGGCGTGGTGTTCGAGTAGCAGCTTCCACCCGGGGCCGAGATGTCGAGGCCCGGGCCGAAGCTGGAGTAGGGCGCCAGCGCGTCGGACCAGGTCGTGGCCGACACGGAGATCGCATTGGCATCGCAGGCGGGACATTCGACCGTGTTGGTGCCGGCATTTCCGGCGGACGCGATCACCAGCACGTTTTTGCCGGTGGCGTAGCTGATGGCGTCCTTCTCGGCCTGCGACTCACTGGACCCGCCCAGACTCAGGTTCATCGCGACCAGGCCCGGCTGGTCGGCCGCCGCGAGGATCGCGCTCACGATGGCCGAGGTGGGGCAGCCCCGCTGGCCGCAGACTCGCTGCACGTACACTTTGACGTGCGGCGCGGCGCCGGAGACGCCCGCCACCCCTACCGTCGAGCCCGCCATGGTCCCGGTGGTGTGAGTGCCGTGTCCATCGGTATCGGTCGGATCGTTGTCGTTGCTGTACCAGTCCTTGCCGGCGATGAGCCGGCCGGCGGGAAACTCCGCGTGAGTGAAGTCCACGCCCGTGTCGATGCTGCCGATCACCACGTCGCCACCGCCGGCGGCGTATCCTTGGATGTTGTCCTCATCCGCGTCGAGGGTGGAGCCGTAGCTCGTGGGCAGCGGCTTCCCTTTGTTCTTGCCGCTGGTGTAATTCATGTTCTTGCCGCCCGGATTGTAGAACGCCCACAGGTTCGGGTCGATCGCGGTGGGCTGACGGAGATAGTTGGGCTCCGCGTAGACCACGGCAGCATCCCGGCGGAGCGCGGCGGCATTGGCCCGCTCACTGCCGGCGGCGCCGCGCAGCACCACGAAGGCGTCGTGGTAACCGTGCTCACCGACTCCGAGACCATGGCCCCGTGCCACTGCCGCCGCGGTCGCTCCGGTCGTGAGCTTGACGATCACCTCGCCAGGCACGACCCGTTCGGGACCAGCGGCCCGGGCGGTCGCGAACGCCGGGGCGGCTGCCGGGGCCTCCGGCTGGTTGGGACTCTCGGAACAGGCGGCGAGGGCGAGCGCGCCACAGGCGAGGAGCGCGGGTGACGTCCGGGTCATACGTATCCTCCACTGACAGGGGACCAGCAAGGCAGGCTTTTACAAGTTGACTGACGGGCCGCTCGGGCGCTAGCTGTCCAACCCCTGCCAATTTCTGCACTTCCGAACCAAGGGGTTCCATGCATGGGTGCGCGGATCATGCACGTGGATCTCGACGCCTTTTTCGTGGAGGTCTGCCGCCAGCGGCATCCCGAGCTGCGTGACGTGAACCTGCTGGTGGTCGGCGGGCGGCGGGACCAGCGGGGCGTGGTGCAATCGGCCTCCTACGGCGCCCGCCGTTTCGGCATTCACGCCGGCATGCCGATCGGCCAGGCGGTGCGCCTCTGTCCTCAGGCCACCTTCTTCCAGGGATCCTTCCCCCACTACCGCAGCGCCTCCCTGGCAGTGCGCGCGGTGCTCCAGCGTTTTTCGCCGACCGTGGTGATGGCGTCGCTGGACGAGGCGTACCTCGACTTTGGCGGCACCGAGCTCCTCTATCCGATCTCGCTGCTCCCGGTGGCGGAGGCCCTGCGCGACGATGTGCGCCGGGACACCGGGCTCGCCACCAGCATCGGGATCGGGCCCAACCGGATGGTGGCGAAGCTCGCCTCGGACTTCGCCAAGCCGCGCGGGCTGATGGAGGTGCGCGCGGGATGGGAGGAAGGCTTCCTGGCCGGATTGCCCCTCCGAGCGTTGCCCGGCGTCGGCCCCAAGACGGCGGACCGTTGGGCCGAGCTCGGTCTGGCTGATGTCTGGCAGGTCCAGCGGATGGAGGAGGCCGCGCTCGAGCGCCTGCTCGGCGCGGACGCGCGGGTGCTCAAGCTGCGGGCACACGGTCACGGCGGCAGCACGCTCACCGGCGGCCGGCTGCCCCGGTCGGTGAGCAGGGAGACCACGCTGTCACGCGACCTCCGCGATCCGGATGTTCTCGAGTCGACCCTGGCGGTCCTCACGGCGCGGGTGGCCGGGCAGTTGCGGGACGAGGGGCTGGTGGCCCGCACCGTCACGCTCAAGCTGCGGCACGACGACTTCCACACCGTGACCCGCCGGCGGACGCTGACGGAGGCCACCGACCTCGACGCGGAGCTCTTTGGGGCGGCCCGCGCGTTGTTTCGCGAGGCGTTCGGCGACGTTCGCCGGCGCGACCGCGGCGTCCGGCTGATCGGCATCGCCGCAACCAATCTTGGCGTGGCCGCGGAGGCCGATCTCTTCGAGAGCGAGGACCGGCGGCGGCAGCGCGAGCTCACGACCGCGGTCGACCAGGTGCGCGAGAAGTTCGGCTTCGGGGCGGTGTCTCGGGGCAATGCGCTCCGCGCCAAGCGTCCGCGCAGGGAGGAGTGACGCCGAACCGATCAGGGCTTCCGCAGATTTCGATCCTCGAAGCGGAGACCCACCGTCCCGTCCACTGCCGTCACCTCCGGCCCCAGATCCGGGAAAGCCGCGGCGACGCCGCCGGCGCCCCGCACTTGCACCGTGCTGTTCCGAAACAACCGATAGTAGCCGATGAAGACACGCCGCGTTCCCGGCCGCACGGCGCAGCCGCAATCGACCGCTCCGCGGAGACCCGCGTTGACCGTCACCCGGAGCGGCTGGCTGCTGGCGTTGGTGATGAGCGGCGCGAAGTAGGCGCCATCCCCCGCCTGGCTGGTCGCGACCGCGCGCACCACGCCGTGCGGGCCGCGGAACACGGCGGTCCCCTTGACCGGGGCGCCCATCGGCGTGCCATCCGCGCTGAGCGGGCGGACCAGCTCCCACTCGACCACCAGAGTGCGGCCGCGGGGAACGCCCAGTCGCACCGTTTCGCCCGGGGCAACGGTCCGGGGTCTTGCGGCCCCGATGGTGAGGCGTACGGGAGCCGCGAGGCGGTTGGTGAAGTCGAGCTTGGGTCGGAGCAGCAGCAGGACGCCGCCACCTACCGCCAGCACCAGCAGGAGCAGCAGGGCCAGCAAGGGAGCCACCCCGGGGCCGGGCAGATCCCCTGGGGACGGCGCGGTGCCTCGATCCGCGAGGGTCACACGATCTCCTTGTTCGGGCGGCCGGCGTGGGAAGATCAGCGAACCGGGAGAAACGACTTGAGCGGATTGGCCGGCGCGGGGCCGCGCCGGCGAGTGGCCCGCGGCGGGGCGCCCACTGACTTGAGGGTCCGGCTGCTCACCCGGATGACCGCGGCACCGGTGACCGAGTCAGCCAACAGGCCAAGCGACTGGAAGCGCGCCGTCCGGCCGCCCCTGTCGGTCACCCGGACCGCGCTGCCCGGCCCGAGCGAATAGTAGCCCAGCGGCAGAGAATCACCGGGCCCGATGCCGCAGCGACAGTCGATGCTGTCGCGACCGCTCATCACCGACACGCGAAGTGGGCCAGCCGAGCCGTTCACCACGATGGGCATGAACCAGGAGCGGCCGCCGCTCCCGGCGGTCACCACCCGGCGCAGCTCTCCCCGCGCGCTGTCGGCCAGAATGCTCCCTTCCAGCTCCGCGCCCAGCATGCGCCCCTCCGCGTCAGGGCGGACCATCGCCCAGTGCGCCTCCACCGGCTGACCCGCACTCAACTGGACCCGAGCGCTGTCTCCCCTCGGAATGGTGAACCCGCTGTCTCCGACCGTGACCGCGATCGGCTGCAGGAGTCGATTCTCCACCACCAGGGCGGTCTGGACCGGGGCCGCGGCCGGCGGCGGGACCGGGGCCAGGGCGGCCTTCTTCGGAGCGAGTGACAGAAAACCCACCGCGGCCGCGACGAGCGCTCCCGCCGCCATCAGCACACCGCCGCGCCGGGGCCGGCGCGGCGCCTCCGGAGTCGCAGCGGCGAGCGGCTCCGTGTTGGTCTTGGCCGCGGCTCCCTGACCGTCGCGCAACGCCTCGAGCAGCGCCTGCGCGCTGGGATATCGATCCTCGGGACGCTTGGCGAGCGAGCGAACCACGATGCGGGAGAGCCAGGGCGGGATCCGGTCCCGCGAGAGGGTCTTCACCGGAATCGGCTCGCTCACGTGGCGGCTCACGATCTCCTGCGAATCCTCGCCTTCGTACGGCGGTGCGCCCGTCAGCATATGGAAGAGCACCACCCCTATGCCATAGACATCGGACCGGGCATCGACATCGTGACGTCCGAGCGCCTGCTCCGGACTCATGTAGAGCGGAGTGCCGACGATGAAGCCGGTCTGGGTGTGGTGGGCCGCGCCATCGAGATACTTCACGATGCCGAAGTCGACCAGCAGCGGGCGGCCGGTGGCCTGCTCGATCAGGATGTTGTCCGGCTTGACATCCCGGTGGACCAGCCCGTGCTGATGCGCGTGATGCAGCGTCTCCAGGATCGGCCCCGCGATGGCCAGCGCGCGCGCCACCGGGATGGGTCCCTCCACCCGGAGCAGCTCCGCGAGGGAGCGGCCTTCCAGGAACGGCATGGCGTAGAACACCAGGCCTTCCGCCTCGCGCACGAAATGGATCGGGAGGGTGTGCGGGTGGCTCAGCCGGGCGATGGCGCGCGCCTCCTGCTTGAAGCGCGCCAGCATCGCCGGCGTCCAGTGGAGGTCTGGCCGAAGGACTTTGACCGCGAGCCGCCGCTGGAGCTCGAGATCGAGGACCTCGTGTACTTCCGCGAAGCCGCCGCGGCCGATCAGCCGCACCACCCGGTACTGCGCCCCCAGCGCCCGCGCCAGGCCGTCCCGCGCGTCGCCCTCGGCCGGCGGAATCCGCGGCGGCAGGTCCTCGCTCCGGAGCAGCGCCAGGCTCCCAGGACCGCACCGGGCGCAGTGCGCGACTCCATCGGGCAACGGCGCGTGACAGGATGAGCAGACCAGCACCGGCATGGGCCTCCGCGGATGAGCGCTACGCCTCATGGGTAATCAACAACGACGGCCACCGCCCCGCATCGGGCGGGGGACGGCGCTGTCTCGAGGGCAGATTTGGTGGCTGCAGGAACCAGCATATTATGCCTGAATCTGGTGACACTTTGACCAATTTTGCCGCTTCTGGTACCATCGGCCGAGATATTTATGCAAATCGTGCAAGTTTGCCTTGACACTAGCGCGCGTGGCCCGTATACTCCCCCCAGGCCGACCGCCCACCGAGGGGCGGGGCCATCGACCCACCCCGACCCGCGCGAGATCGCCATGGCCACCACCGCACGAGCCAAAGCCCCCGGTCGCACCACCCAGAGCAGCGAGGTCCGCCAGGTCCTCGATCTGATCAAGCAGCGGAAGATTCAGGTGGTGGACGTGAAGTTCTGCGACCTTCCGGGCACCTGGCAGCACTTTTCCATTCCGGCGGCCACCCTGGACGAGGACATGATCCGCGAGGGGCTGGGCTTCGACGGCTCGTCCATCCGCGGCTTCCAGGCGATCAACGAAAGCGACATGCTGCTGCTGCCCGACGTCTCCACCGCGTTCGTGGATCCGGTGCTGGAGGTGCCGACCCTCTCGCTCACCTGCGACATCTACGATCCGCTCACCCTGGAGCCGTACTCCCGGGATCCGCGGTTCATCGCCTTCAAGGCCGAGGAGTACCTCCGGACCACCGGGATCGCCACGGCGTCGTATTGGGGACCGGAGGCGGAGTTCTTCATCTTCAACTCGGTGCGCTTCGACCAGAATGCCTTCGAGGGGTATTACCACATCGATGCCGAGGAGGGGATCTGGAACTCGGGCCGGAACGGCGGCACCCCCAACCTCGGCCACCGGCCCCGGCACAAAGAAGGCTATTTCCCGGTGCCGCCGGTCGACCGGCTGCAGGACGTCCGCTCCAAGATCATGCTGGCGCTGATCGAGGCCGGGGTGCCGGTCGAGGTGCAGCACCACGAGGTCGGGACGGCGGGGCAGGCGGAGATCGACATCCGGTTCGGCCCGCTGGTGCAGACCGCCGACCGGATGATGCTCTACAAGTACATCGTGAAGAACGTCTGTCACAACCTGGGGTATACGGCCACCTTCATGCCCAAGCCGCTGTTCGGCGACAACGGCTCGGGCATGCACTGTCATCAGTCGCTCTGGAAGGGCGACCAGCCCCTGTTCTTCGACGCCAACGGCTACGCCCTCATCTCGGAGACCGCGCGGCACTACATCGGCGGCCTCATCGCCCACGCGCCCGCGCTGCTCGCCTTCTGCGCCCCGACCACCAACAGCTACCGCCGCCTGGTGCCCGGCTTCGAGGCCCCGGTCAACCTGATGTATTCGGCTCGGAACCGTTCGGCGATCTGCCGCATCCCGATGTACTCCGAGAATCCCAAGACCAAGCGGGTCGAGTTCCGCGCGCCGGACCCGAGCGCCAACCCGTACCTGGCCTTCGCGGCGATGCTCATGGCCGGGCTCGACGGGATCAAGCGCAAGCTGGAGCCGCCCGAGCCGATCGACGAGGATCTCTACGAGATCCACGACGAGCGGAAGAACCTGATCAAGCAGGTGCCCGGCAGCCTGGGCGAATCGATCGCGGCACTGGAGCTGGATCAGGCCTTCCTGCTGGAGGGCGACGTGTTCACCCCGGACGTGCTGGAGACCTGGATCTCGATGAAGCGCGCCAAGGACATCGCGCCGGTGAGCCTCCGCCCGCATCCGTACGAGTTCTTTCTGTACTACGACACCTGAGCGGCGGGCGGCGCGCCCGGGTGGTATCCAGGGCCCGTGACTTGCTCACGGGCCCATCTTCAGGACTGGAGCGCCGCAGTCGCCCTAGGGCGTTTCCCTCGTGAATCCTGCCGAAAGCGTTCACCGAGCCCGCGAGCTTCATTAGATTCCTGACCTCCCTCGCCCCAGCCCGGAGCCGCGGGATCCACTCTGCAGAGATATCGGTCCATGTCCCAGCGCCTGAGGAGCGAAGTCGTCACCGCGGGCGTGCAGCGTGCGCCCAACCGGGCCATGCTCCGCGCGGTCGGATTCCGCGACGAGGATTTCGGCAAGCCCATCGTCGGCGTCGCCAACGGGTATTCCACCATTACGCCGTGCAACGCGGGCCTGGATGTGCTGGCCCGGCGGGCAGAAGCCGCCGTCCGCGCCGCCGGGGCGATGCCCCAGGTGTTCGGAACCATCACCGTGAGCGACGGCATCTCGATGGGCACCGAGGGCATGAAGTACTCCCTGGTGTCCCGGGAGGTCATCGCCGATTCCATTGAGACCGCCTGCGGCGCCGAGAGCATGGACGGGGTGGTGGCCATCGGCGGCTGCGACAAGAACATGCCCGGGGCGATGATCGCCATCGCCCGAATGAACATCCCCGCCATCTTCGTCTATGGCGGCACCATCAAGCCGGGGCACCTGGACGGCCACGACCTCACCGTGGTGAGCGCGTTCGAGGCCGTCGGCCAGTTCAGCGCGGGAAAGATCGATCAGCGCGAGCTGCTCGAGGTCGAGCGCCACGCCTGCCCTGGCAAAGGCTCCTGCGGAGGGATGTTCACCGCCAACACCATGTCCTCGGTGTTCGAGGCGATGGGCATGAGCCTGCCCTACTCCTCCACCATGGCCGCGGAAGACGAGGAGAAAGCGGAGAGCGCCGCGGAGAGCGGCCGGGTGCTGGTCGAGGCCATCCGCCGTCAGATTCTGCCGCGACAGATTCTCACGCGTCAGGCCGTGGAGAACGGCATCGCCGTGGTCATGGCTCTGGGCGGCTCCACCAACGCCGTCCTCCACCTCCTCGCCATCGCGCACTCGGCGGGCGTGGCACTCGCGCTGGACGACTTCGAGGCCGTCCGCGCCCGGGTGCCGGTCCTCTGCGACCTCAAGCCCTCGGGCCGCTTCGTGGCCACCGATCTGCACCGCGCCGGGGGCGTGCCCCAGGTGATGAAGATGCTGCTCGCGCACGGACTGCTGCACGGCGACGCCCTCACCATCACCGGACAGAGCATTGCCGAGACGCTGCGCGATGTCCCGGAGGAGCCTCGGCAGGACCAGGAGGTGATCCGGCCGTGGTCCCGCCCACTCTATGCCCAGGGCCACCTCGCGGTGCTTCGGGGCAACCTGGCCCCCGAGGGCGCGGTCGCCAAGATCACCGGGGTCACGTCGCTCCAGATCACCGGGCCGGCGCGGGTGTTCGACTCGGAGGAGGCCTGCCTGGCGGCGATTCTGGCACGGCGGATCCGGCCTGGCGACGTGCTGGTGATCCGCTACGAGGGTCCGCGCGGTGGACCCGGCATGCGTGAGATGCTGGCGCCCACCTCCGCCATCATCGGTGCTGGCCTGGGCGACTCGGTCGGGCTCATCACCGACGGCCGGTTCTCGGGAGGGACCTACGGGCTGGTGGTCGGCCACGTGGCACCGGAAGCGGCGGTGGGAGGCGCGATCGCGCTGCTGGAGGAGGGAGACCTCATCACCATCGATGCCGCGCAGCGACTGCTCGAGGTCGACGTCTGCAGGGAGGAGCTGGCGGGCCGGCGGCAGCGGTGGAAGGCGCCGGCTCCGCGGTACACGGCGGGCGTGCTCCACAAGTACGCCCGGCAGGTCTCGAGCGCCAGCCTTGGTGCGGTGACCGATCTCTAGCACGGGAGTCGTCCGCCGGCCCGGCCGGCCGCGATCGCGCGAGGCGCTGGGCTACGCCGGTCTCGCCGTGGTGTGCCTGCTGCTCTTCGGCTGGCTCACCGGACTGGTGATGGCGGGCCGCACCGATGGCTGGGACCAGCAGGTAATGTTGAGCCTCGGGCGGGACCGGCGTCCCTGGCTCAGCTGGTGGATGACCGTCCTGGGGGTGGTCGGGTCAGGCGCGGTGGAAGCGCCGCTCGTGCTCCTGCTGCTGTACGTCCTCGTCTCCCGCCAGCGAGTGGCCGACGCACGGGGCTACGCGGCAGCCGTGCTCAGCGGCTGGGCCCTCTACGCCGTGGCCAAGCTGGTGGTGGGCCGGGCACGGCCGCACGTCATTTCCTACCTCATGCATGGCGCCGGCTGGTATTCCTATCCCTCCGGCCACAGCATGCTCGCGCCGCTGGTCTTCGGACTCGGCGCGATCGTGTGGGCGGTACCATGGCAGAGGAGGACTGCCCGGTGGGCCATCCTGGGTGCCGCTATCCTGCTGTCCGCCGGCATCGGAATCTCTCGTGCCTACGTCGGCGTGCACTACCCCACCGATGCCATCGGTGGACTGCTTCTGGGCACGGGCTGGAGCGCGGTGTGGCTGTTCCGGTGGGAGCGCCGGCCGCCGGTGTAGCGGTTGTCCATGGCGGCCCGGCACGGCAGCGCAATTCCCCGCTATCGCGCCCCCGCCCGCTCCATTCCGCGCCCGGTCAGCACCAGCCGGGCGATCTCGTCCCCCATCTCCACCGAGCCCACCGTCGCCTCTCCCGGGCGAGCGATATCCGCCGTTCTGGCCCCTCCGCCGAGCACGCCGGCCACCGCGCGCTCGACACCGTCGGCCGCCTCGGGCAAAGCGAGACCGTACCGCAGCAGCATCCCGACCGACGCGATAGCCCCGATCGGGTTGGCGATGCCCCGGCCCGCGATGTCCGGGGCCGAGCCGTGCACCGGCTCGAACAATCCGGGTCCATCACCGATGGAGGCGGACGGCAGGAGGCCCAGCGATCCGGTAAGCACCGCACCTTCGTCGCTCAGGATGTCCCCGAACAGATTCTCCGTGAGCAGTACGTCGAACCCCGCCGGGTCGGCCACCAGGCGCATCGCGGCGAAGTCCACGTACAGGTGCTCCAGCCGGAGGTCGGGATACTCCGTAGAGCCCACTCGAGTGACCGTTTCCCGCCACAGCTGCGAGACTTCCAGCACGTTGGCCTTGTCGACCGAGGTCACCAGGCCCTTCCGCCCGCGGGCCGCCTCGAAGGCCACCCGGGCCACCCGCTCGATCTCCGGCACCGAGTAGCGCAGGGTGTTCACGGCGGCATCGGAACCCAGGCTCCGCGGCTCGCCGTAGTAGAGCCCGCCCAGCAGCTCGCGGACGATCAGCAGATCGACTCCCTCGAGCAGCTCAGGCCGGAGTGGCGACGCATGACGCAGCCCCGGATGGACCGCGACCGGACGAAGATTGGCGTAGGCCCCGAGCAGCTTCCTGAGCGCGAGCAGCCCCGTTTCCGGGCGCCGGCGGCCTTCCGCGGCGGCCAGTGAAGGATGACCCACCGCGCCCAGCAGCACCGCGTCGGCCTGGGTCACCGCCCCTCGGGTCCGGGGCGGCAGCGAATCATCGGCCTCCGCTACTCCCGCGGCGCCGACGGCGTACTCGGCGAGATCGAGGCGAAAACCGTGCAGCTCCGCTGCCGCGCGAAGCACCTTCACCGCCGCGGCTGTCACCTCGGGTCCGATCCCGTCTCCCGGGAGCACGGCGATGGTGTATCGCTTCATCCGGCCGACCCCTGGCGCGCCGCTTGCCGGGCCCGCTCGAACGCGGCGATCCGGGGCTCCTGCAACAACGTCTTGCCGATCTCATCCAGCCCTTCGAGCAGCATCTCCCGCCGGTATTCGTCGATGCTGAACACCGCCTCGAAGCCCGCGTCATCCCGCGCCCGGCGCTCCCAGAGGTCCACCGTGAGCTCGTAGCCGGCCGCCGCCGCGCTCGCGCGGCGGAAGAGCTCGTCCATCTCCGCCTTCCTCAATACCACGGGCAGCAGACCGTTCTGACAGCAGTTGCCGTAGAAGATGTCGGCGAAGGATGCGGCGACGATCGCTCGGAACCCGTAGTCCGCCAGCGCCCATGGTGCATGCTCCCGGGACGATCCGCAGCCGAAGTTCTCTCCCGCGAGCAGAATCGACGCGCCGGCGGCGGCGGGCTGATTGAGCTCGAAATCAGGATTGGGCGAGCCGTCGGCGAGATAGCGCCAGTCGAAGAACAGGCATGGTCCGAAGCCGGTCCGCTCGATCCGCTTGAGGAACTGCTTCGGGATGATCTGATCGGTGTCGACGTTGGCCCGCGGGATCGCGGCGACGCGTCCGGTGTGGCGGAGGAAGGGTTGCATACTCAATTTGATAAATATGCGTGATGGAAGATGTGCACCTTCATAATTTGCTTTAAGTAGATGTTGTATATGTTAGTGTTAAATGAGTTAGCGAAAGCTAATAAAGTACGTTAGCGGGACGCATACGCGCTTGAGCCCTCTGTATATCGCTTCGATTACCGCCGAATATACCCCCGCACGTCCACCAGACGGCCCTCCACCGCCGCCGCCACCGCCATCACCGGACTCACCAGGTGCGTTCGGCCTCCCCTGCCCTGCCGTCCCTCGAAATTCCGGTTTGATGTCGATGCGCATCGCTCGCCGGGACCGAGGATGTCCTCGTTCATGCCGAGACACATCGAGCAACCTGGATTGCGCCACTCGAAGCCGGCCTCGGTGAAGATCCGGTCGAGACCTTCGCGCTCCGCGGCGGCCTTCACCTGCTGCGAACCCGGCACCACCATCGCGCGCACCCCGCTCGCCACCCGGCGGCCGCGCGCGACACCGGCGGCCTCGCGCAGGTCTTCGATCCGGGCGTTGGTGCAGGAGCCCACGAACACCCGATCGACCTTGAGGCCTTCCAATGGCGTTCCGGGACGGAGTCCCATGTACTCGAGCGCGCGTTGGTACGATTGCCGGTCGGCATCGGTGGGTGCCTCGGTCGGGTCGGGGACCAACTCGGTGATCTCGGCCGTCATCCCCGGACTCGTACCCCAGGTGACCTGGGGGCCGATGGCGGCGGCATCGAGCTTCATCTCCCGGTCGAAGGTCGCACCAGGATCGGTGGCGAGCTCGTTCCACACCGCGCTCGACCGGCTCCATTCCTCCCCTGACGCAGACCGCGGCCGGCCGGCCAGGTAGGCAAGCGTCTTCGCGTCCGGTGCCACCATGCCCGCGCGCGCGCCGGCCTCGATGGACATGTTGCAGATGGTCATCCGGCCTTCCATCGAGAGGGCCCGGATCGCCTCGCCGGTGTACTCGATCACGTGGCCGGTGGCGCCCGCCGTCCCGATCCGGCGGATCACCGCCAGGATGAGGTCCTTGGCGCCGACTCCGGGGGCGGGCATGCCGGTGAAGCGAACTTCCATGGTCCGGGGACGGGACTGCACGATGCATTGAGTGGCCAGGACGTGCTCCACCTCGCTGGTCCCGATCCCGAACGCCAGCGCGCCGAACGCTCCATGGGTCGAGGTGTGGGAGTCCCCGCACACGATCACCATTCCCGGCTGGGTGAGCCCCAGTTCCGGGCCGATGACGTGCACGATGCCCTGGTTCGGGGAGTTGAGGTCGAACAGCTCCACCCCGAACTCCCCCGCGTTGGCCCGCAAGGCATCGAGCTGCCGGGCGGAGACCTGGTCGGCGATGGGCAGCCGCCGGTCTCCGGTCGAGACGTTGTGATCCACGGTCGCCTTGGTCAGGTCCGGCCGGCGCACCCGGCGACCCGCCAGGCGGAGCCCTTCGAACGCCTGGGGCGACGTCACCTCGTGCACCAGGTGCAGATCGACATAGAGCAGGGCGGGCCCACCGGGCTCCTGCTGGACGACGTGCGCCTCCCAGACCTTCTCGAACAGGGTGCGTGGCGTCACGTGACCGGCGCCGGCTTTCGGCCGCTGGGGGCGGATGACGCGGCCTTAGACTCGGCCGACGCTGCGCGCTGGGCCGCTTTACCTTCTTCCGACCAGGGCATCATCGCCCGGAGCTGGGCGCCGACCCGTTCGATCTCGTGATCCCGGTCGGTCTGGCGCAGTCGCTCGAAGTTGGCGCGGCCCGACCGATTCTCCGCCAGCCACTCGCGCGCGAACGAGCCGCTCTGAATCTCCTGCAGGATGCGCCCCATCTCCGCGCGAGTCTCCTGCGTGATGATCCGGGGGCCGCGGGTGTAGTCCCCATACTCCGCCGTGTCGCTGATGGAGTAGCGCATGAACTGCATCCCACCCCGGTACATCAGGTCGACGATCAGCTTGAGCTCGTGCAGGCACTCGAAATAGGCCATCTCCGGGCGGTAGCCCGCGGCGGTGAGCGTTTCGAATCCGGCCTTGACCAGGGCCGTCACGCCGCCGCAGAGCACGGCCTGCTCCCCGAAGAGATCGGTCTCGGTCTCCTCGCGGAACGAGGTCTCGATGACCCCGGCGCGGGTGCACCCGATGCCGGCAGCGTAGGCCAGCGCGTTCGCCAGCGCCTGCCCGCTCGCGTCCTGGTGCACCGCCACCAGGCCGGGCACGCCGCGTCCCCCCTCGAACTCGCTGCGGACCAGGTGCCCCGGCGACTTGGGCGCCACCATAGAGACGTCCACGCCGGCCGGCGGCACGATCTCGCCGAAATGGATGTTGAACCCATGGGCGAACATCAGCGTCTTGCCCGGGCGGAGCCCCGCGGCCACCCCGCCCTCGTAGACAGCGCGGCCGTCCTGGTCAGGCGTCAGCATCATGATCACGTCGGCCGCGGCGGCCCCTTCGGCGACCGTTCGTACGTCGAGCCCCGCGGCCTGTGCGCGCGCCCAGGAGCCGCCACTCTTGCGGAGCCCCACCACGACCTTGGCTCCACTGTCCCGAAGATTGAGAGCATGGGCATGGCCCTGGCTGCCGTAGCCGATGATGGCAAAGGTGCGGCCCGCCAGACGCCCGCGGTCGGCGTCGGCGTCGTAGTACACCCGCACGGGAAGGTTGGTCATGACTCGGTCTCTCCTTAGAGGGGAGCGGGAACCCGGTGCTCCGGGGTCAGTCCCGCCTCGATGGCGATGGCGCCGCTGCGGACCACGTCGAGCAGCTCGAACCGCTCGAGTGCCCGGATACAGGAAAGCACGAACGCCTCCGAGCCGGTGAGCTCCACGATCACCGCGTCGGGCGTATCGTCGATCACCGATGCGTGGTAGAGCTGCACCACGTCGAGCAGCTCGGCGTACCGGTCGGCGGCGGCGCGCACTTTCACCAGGGCCAGCTCGCGGGCCACCCCGTCCTGCGCCGCGAACGCTGCGGCCTCGCGCACGCCGACCACCTTCTGCAACTGCTGCACGGCCCGATTGGCCGTGGCTTCGTCCGATTGAATCATGATGGTGAGCCTCGAGACGCCTGGGGTCGTCGTGGGTCCGACGGCGATGCTCCGCACAGGCAGGTTGCGTCGCCGGATGAGTCCGACGGCGCGATTGAAGGTGATCAGCCGGTCTTCCAGCAGCACCGTGAGCGCGTGGGCGCCGGTCATACCCGGACCAGTTTCGGACCAGGTGACGGCGCGGCCGCCGTGGCCTCTTCCGACTCGATGGCGTCGGAGAGGGAGGCGCCGGGGGGAATCATGGGAAACACGTTGGCTTCCTGCTCGATGAGGAACTCCACCACCGCGGGCCCCGGCTGGGCCAGCGCGCCCCGCAGCACCTCGTCCACCTGGGCCGCGCTCTCCACCCGCCATCCGGGAATGCCGTACGCCTCCGCCAGCTTGACGTAGTCCGGACTCCAGATCGGCGTGGCCGAATAGCGCCGGCCGTGGAAGAACTGCTGCCACTGCCGCACCATCCCCAGGTAGCCATTGTTGAAGATCGCCATCTTCACCGGGATGCCTTCCTGCACCATGGTCGCGATCTCCTGCATGTTCATCTGGAATCCGCCGTCACCCGAGATGGCCCAGACCGGCTCGTCCGGACGGGCCAGCGCCACACCCATCGCCGCGGGCACCGCGAACCCCATCGTGCCGAGCCCGCCCGAGGTGATATGGGTATTGGGTCGCCGGTAGGGAAAGAACTTGGCCACCCACATCTGGTGCTGGCCCACGTCGGAGACGATGGTGCAGCGTCCGCCCGAGGCCTGGTCGATGGCGCCGAGGATCGACTCGGGAGAGAGCCCGCCGCGGAAGCTCTCCACCCGGGGGCGCATGAGGCCGGCGATCTCGTCCCGCCATGCCTCGCAATCGCGTGGGGGCACGGCCGCGAGCAGCTCGCGGAGGACCTCGCCCACGTCGCCCACCAGACCCACGGTCACCGGCACGTTCTTGCCGATCTCGCTCGGATCCAGCTCGACGTGCACCACTTTGGCCCCGCGCGCGAACGCCGCCAGGTTGCCGGTCACCCGATCGTCGAACCTGAGCCCCAGGCCGATGATGAGGTCCGCCTGCTGGATGGCCCGGTTGACGTGCACCTCGCCGTGCATCCCCGGCATCCCCAGGTGCAGCGGGTGCGACTCGGGGAAAGCGCTGATGCCGAGCAGGGTGGTGATGACCGGAACGCCGGTCCGCTCCGCCAGCATCCTCAGCTCGTCGTAGGCGCCGGCCAGGATGACTCCGTGTCCCGCCATGATGAGCGGCCGCTCGGCCTGGGCCACGAGTCTCGCGGCTTCCCGGATCCCGGCCGCCCGGTCGCCCACGCCGGACGCACCGGCGATCGCGCCCGGCGTCTCGGCACGCCCGCCGGTCCACTCCGCCTTCTGGTTCTGCACGTCCTTGGGCACGTCCAGCAGCACCGGACCGGGTCTCCCCTCAAGTGCCACGGCGAACGCCTCGCGCACGGCATCGGCCAGCTCCTCGACGTCTTCGACCAGGCGATTGTGTTTGGTGATGGGCTGGGTGATGCCGATGATGTCGGTCTCCTGAAAGGCATCCCTCCCGATCATCGCCCGGGGCACCTGGCCGGTGATCGCCACCAGGGGCGTGTTGTCCATGTGGGCCGTGGCGAGCCCCGTCACCAGGTTGGTCGCACCCGGCCCCGACGTGGCGACACAGACGCCGACCCGGCCGCTCGAGCGGGCATAGCCATCGGCGGCATGCGCCGCCGCCTGCTCATGCCGCACCAGCACGTGGCGCAATCCGGGGAACTCCGGCAGCGCGTGGTAGAACGGCATGATCGCCCCGCCGGGATAGCCGAAGAGGAGATCCACCTTCTCCTCCAGCAGTGCCCGGCAGAGAATCTGGGAGCCGGTCAGGAGCTCGGCCATCACACGCCCCAGAGATAGATGGAGTTGAGCGAGGTGGCCTCCAGCCGGTCGGCGTGGTAGGCCTTGTTGAGCGCGTGCACCAGCGCGCGCGCGCTCGCCTCCACGATATCGGTGGATGCGCCGTTCCCCGAGAGCGACTTGCCGTCGACGTTGGCCTGGAGGAAGACCTGCCCGACGCTGTCGCGCCCCGGCGTGAGCGATCGGAGCGACAGGCTCACCACCTCGATCTGATGTCCCAGGATCTCGCTGATCGCGGTGAACGCGGCCGAGATCGGGCCATCGCCGGTGCCCCGGGCGGACCGCTCGCCGGCCCAGGGACCGGTCATCCGCACCTCTGCCGTGGGACTGATGCTGCCGCAGACGACCCGCAAGTGACTGAGCTGGTAGGCCTCCTCGGCATCCTGAAAGCTCTCGTGCACCAGCGCCAGCAGGTCCTCGTCGAGGATCTCGCGCTTCCGGTCGGCCAGGGCGATGAACTGGCGGTAGACCTCGGTGAGCTGGGCCTCGCCCAGGTCGTACCCCAGATCCCGGAACCGGCGCTCCAGCGCATGTCGCCCGGAGTGCTTGCCCAGCACCAGGGTGGAGCGGGGAATTCCCACCATCTCGGGACGGATGATCTCGTAGGTGAGCCCGTTCTGCAGCATCCCGTGCTGGTGGATGCCGGCCTCATGGGCAAAGGCGTTCCGGCCGACGATCGCCTTGTTGGACTGGGGAAACGCGCCGGTGAGGTAGGAGAGGAGCTGGCTGGTGCGGTAGATCTCGCGGGTCTCCACGTTGCAGCGGAAGGTCACCGCCTGGCCGCGCACGTGGCTGGCCATGACGATCTCTTCCAGGGCGGCGTTCCCGGCGCGCTCGCCGATGCCATTCACGGTGCATTCGACCTGCCCTGCCCCGGCTTCGATCGCCGCCAGGCTGTTGGCCACGGCGAGTCCCAAATCGTCATGGCAGTGGGCGCTCAGCACCACCCGGTCGGCGCCGGGCACTCGGGCCAGGACGTCGCGGAACATGGCGGCGTATTCCGCCGGCAGCGCGTAGCCCACGGTATCCGGCAGGTTCACGGTGCGGGCGCCCTCCGCGATGGCCAGCTCCACCACCCGGCAGAGGAATTCCGGATCGGTCCGGCTAGCGTCCTCGGCGGAGAACTCGACGTCGTCGGTATAGCTCCGCGCCTGGCGGATGGCCGCCCGGGCGCGGTCGAGCACGTCCTCGCGGGTGGTCTTGAGTTTTTCCCGGATGTGGAGGTCCGAGGTGGAGATGAACACGTGCAGCCGGCCTCGCGCGGCCGACCGGATCGCCTCGCCGGCCAGCTCGATGTCGCGATCGTGGCAGCGCGCCAGGGCGGCGACGACCGGCCGCCGCAGCTCGGTGGCGATCTCCCGGACCGCGCGATAGTCCCCCTCCGACGCCGCGGGGAACCCGGCCTCCATGACGTCGACGCCGAGCGCATCGAGCTGGCGCGCCAGTCGGAGCTTCTCTTCGGAGGAGAGGCTGTTGCCGGGGGCCTGCTCGCCATCGCGCAGGGTGGTATCGAAGATCACGACGTCCTTGGTGGCCATACGCGCTTTCGTGCTCGAGAAAAGGGTGAAAGAAAAGCGCCGCGAGCCTGTCGGGTCGCGGCGCCTGGGAGATTCGGGGGAGACGCTGCTACTGTCTCACGCTACTCATGTCGGCACGCCGCGCAGCCCTCGCTCACCGATAAGCCCGGTAAGCAGGACGCTAACGAGAATGACGACGAGCCCGATGAGCAGCATGTGGACCTGATGCGGAGTGTGACATCGGCCGCCGGCGCGTTCCGCCGGCACGGTCCAGAGAGGCTAACGTAAGGCCTGGCCATATGTCAAGAGGCCGCGGGCCGCTTGACGAATGCACCGCGGTGCATAATAATTCAATCCATGCAGTCGACGCGCATCGCCCCGGCTACCGTGCTTCTGAATCTCGTCCGCTCCAGGGGAGCGACCGGGTAGCTGGCGCCTCGCGCGCAATCCCCGGCCCGCTCCCAGATGGAGCGGGCCTTTTTTGTTTCGCCTCGGCCTCTCCGGCCGACGAGGCATCCACCCGCAGGAGGCACCATGGCCGCCACTGGGCAGCGGATCCACCCGGCCGGTTCCCGTCAGCACGACCAGCGCCACGCCGCATCCGACCCGGGGGGCCTGCTCGACCCCGCACGGGAGCGCGACGCCTGCGGGGTCGGCTTCGTGGCTCAGGCCAGCGGCACCCGATCCCACGAAGTGATCCGGATGGCCTTGGACGCGGTGGCCCGGGTGTCCCACCGCGGCGCCGCATCCACCGACAATTCGGGCGATGGCGCGGGACTGCTGACCCAGATTCCCCATCGGCTCTTCTACCGCGATGCCTACCGGCTCGGCCTGCATCTACAGCCTGGCCTGCCGTTCGGCGTCGGCGCCTTCTTCCTGCCGCGGGACCCTCACGCGCTGGGCGAGTCCGTGGCCTTGATCGAGGCGGTGCTGGCCGGAGACGGCATTCCCTTCCTCGGCTGGCGCGACGTGCCCAACAATCCGGATGCGCTGGGACCCACGGCCAAGGCGTCCTGCCCGGTCATCCGCCAGGTGCTGGTGGGCCGTCCCGCCATGGCGGGTGACGAGGAGGCGTGGGAGCGCGCGCTCTATCTGGCGCGACGAGAGATGGAGCGACGAGCGTCCGCGCGAAACCTGCCGGACTTCTACGTCTGCTCGCTCTCCTGCCGCACCATCGTCTACAAGGCCCTCCTCACCGGGACGCAGCTCCCCGCCTTCTTCACCGACTTCCGCTACCCGGAGTATGAGAGCGCCGTCGCGATCTTTCACCAGCGCTACTCCACCAACACCCTGCCGAGCTGGCCCCTGGCCCAGCCGTTCCGCCTGCTGGCCCACAATGGCGAGATCAATACGCTGTGGGGTAACCGGAACGCCATGACGATGCGGCAGCCCATGCTCGCGTCCCCGGTCTGGGGCGAGAAGATCGAGCGGCTGCGCGAGGTCATCTGGCGCGACGGCAGCGACTCGGCCAGCCTGGACAACGCCATGGAGCTGCTGGTGCGCTCCGGGCGGGACGTGGTGCACACGTCGATGATGATGGTGCCCCAGGCGTGGGAGAAGTATTCCGACGTCGATCCGGGGGTGAAGGCGTTCTACGAATACCATCAATGCGTGCTGGAGCCGTGGGACGGCCCCGCGGCCATCGCGTTCACCGACGGGGTGCTGGTCGGCGCCTCGGTGGACCGGAACGGACTGCGGCCCTCGCGCTACAAGGTGCGGCGTGACGGGCTGGTGGTGTCCGGGTCCGAGGTGGGAGTGGTGGATCTGGACCCGCGCGAGGTCGTGGAGTGCGGCAAGGTGGGCCCGGGCGAGGTGCTGGTGGTCGATACCCGGCGCGGAGAGGTCATCCGGAACCCCGACGCGAAGCGGACGGTGGCGGCGCGGCGGCCCTATGCGCGCTGGGTGGCCCGCTATATGGCCACGCTGGTGCCTGATCCCGCCCGGGTGCCTCCGGTGCACGCCGGAGAGGCCCTGATCCGAGACCAGCGCGCGTTCGGCTACGGCTCGGAAGATCTGCGGCTGGTGCTGGAGCCGATGGGGAGCTCCGGCGGCGATCCGGTCTGGAGCATGGGCGACGACACGCCGATCCCGCCCCTCTCGGCGGTGCCGCAGAGCCTGTACGCCTACTTCCGGCAACGCTTCGCCCAGGTGACCAACCCGCCCATCGATTCGCTGCGCGAGGCGATGGTGATGTCGCTCCGCATGCACCTCGGCCGGCGGGGGTCTCCGCTGCTGGAGCGTCCCAGCTACGCGCGGATGCTCCGTCTGGAGCATCCCATCCTGGCGGCCGACGAGATGACCGCGCTCCGCAACGTCGCCGGCTTCTCGACCGTCACGATCGACGCGGTGTGGGACGTGGCCCGAGGGGTGGACGGCCTTCGGCCGGCGCTCACCGCGCTCCGACGGGCGGCGGAGCGCGCGGTCCGGCGGGGCGCCAGCATTCTGGTGATCAGCGACCGCGCCGCCGATGCGCGCCGCGCGCCGATCCCGATGCTGCTGGCGGTCGGCGCCGTGCGGCAGCACCTGGTGCACACCGGGCTCCGGGCGCGGGTGGGTCTGGTGGCCGAGGCGGGCGATGCCTTCGACATCCATCACTTTGCCACCCTCATCGGGTATGGCGCGGAGGCGGTCCACCCCTGGCTGGCCTTGGCAACGATCGAAGGGTTGTACAGCGAAGAGCGAGAGCGCTCCCGCCGGGAGAAGGAGGGCGATGCCGCCCCCCGGCCGACTCCTGCCGAGGGACGAGCCCAATTCCGCTCCGCCGCCGAGAAAGGCCTGCTCAAGATCCTCTCGAAGATGGGCATCTCGACGCTCTCCTCCTACTGCGGCGCCCAGATCTTCGAGGTGCTGGGGCTGGGACACGAAGTCATCTCCACCTGCTTCGCCGGCACGGCCTCACCAATCGGCGGCATCGGCTTCGAGGAGATCGCGGAGGACGTCCTGACCCGCCATCGGGCCGCCTATCCCGACGGCGAGGGTGCGGAGGTCTCGTTGCCGGACCACGGCCGGGTGCGCTTCCGGAAAGACGGGGAGGATCACGGATGGGCCCCGCCCATCGTGGTGGCCCTGCAGCAGGCGGTGAAGGCCAACGGCCAGGACGCGTACGGGGGATTTCTGGTGAAGAACGGGGGCCGCCGGCCGGCCGGGCCGCGCGATCTCCTGGCCGTGCGCGAGGGTGCCCCGGTGCCACTGGAGGAGGTCGAGCCGGCGGAGGAGATCCGCCGCCGCTTCATTTCCTCGGCGATGTCGCTCGGCGCACTCTCGCCCGAGGCCCACGCGACGTTGTCGATCGCGATGAACCGGATGGGCGCGCGCTCCAACTCCGGTGAGGGTGGTGAGGACCCGCAGCACTACCACGGACTGGGCAACGGCGACCGGGCCGACAACCGCATCAAACAGGTGGCGTCCGCCCGGTTCGGGGTGACCACGGAGTACCTGACGCGGGCGGAAGAGCTGGAGATCAAGATCGTGCAGGGGGCCAAGCCCGGCGAAGGCGGCCAGCTCCCGGCGCACAAGGTGACCGATCTCATCGCCCGGTTGCGACATGCGGTGCCCGGCATTCAGCTGATCTCGCCGCCGCCGCACCACGACATCTATTCGATCGAGGACCTGGCCCAGCTGATCCACGACCTCAAGACGGTGAACCCACGGGCGCGGGTCGGGGTCAAGCTGGTGGCCGAGACCGGCGTCGGCACGGTCGCGGCGGGGGTGGCCAAGGCTTACGCCGATTACGTGCTGATCGCCGGGCACAACGGAGGCACCGGCGCCTCGCCGCTGTCCTCCATCAAGCATGCCGGCTCGCCGTGGGAGCTGGGATTGGCGGAGGCGCAGGCGACGCTGGTCCGGAACGGACTCCGCCACCGGATCGAGGTCCGCACTGACGGCGGTCTCAAGACCGGTCGGGACGTGGTGATCGCCGCCCTCCTGGGTGCGGAGACGTACGGATTCGGCACGGCGCCTCTGGTGGCCATGGGCTGCGCCATGGCCCGGCAATGCCACATCAATACCTGCCCCACCGGCATCGCCACCCAGCGAACCGACCTTCGCACCAAGTTCAAGGGTACACCGGAGCAGGTCATCACCTACTTCACCCTGCTGGCGGAGGAGGTCCGGCAGTTCCTCGCGGCGCTGGGCGCCCGGAGCATGGACGAGATCATCGGACGGAACGACTTCCTCCGGCGGGTCGAGCGGCCCGAGGTCCCGCGGGCGCAGATGCTCGACCTGTCGCTGCTGCTGGCCCCGACGGACGACGCCGGCCGGCCGCGCCGGCCCACCGGGTGCCTGCGGCGCACCGCGCCGCGGAACGACCGTCCCGGTCTGATCTCACTCGATGAGGAGATCCTGACCGAGCTGGCTCCCTACCTGGAGAGTGGATTGCCGTTCTCCGGGAACTATCCGATCTCCAACCACCACCTGGCCGTGGGTGGCCGGGTGGCCGGCACCATCGCGGAGCGGCACGGCGACGCGGGGCTGCCAGCGGGGTCGGTCCGGCTCCGCTTCACCGGAAGCGCGGGGCAGAGCTTCGGCGCCTTCGCCTGCCGGGGCATGCAGCTCGAGCTCGAAGGCGAAGCCAACGATTACGTCGGGAAGGGATTGAGTGGCGGGGAGCTGATCATCCGCCCGTTCCGCCGCGCGGCCTACGCCGACGTATCGCACCTCCATCTCATCATCGGCAACACGGTGCTCTACGGGGCCACCGGTGGGAAGCTCTTTGCCGCGGGACAGGCCGGTGACCGGTTCGCCGTCCGGAATTCGGGAGCGGTTGCGGTGATCGAAGGCGCCGGCAACCACTGCTGCGAGTACATGACGGCCGGCATCGTGGTGGTGCTGGGACGGGCGGGCCGGAACTTCGGCGCGGGCATGTCCAATGGGGTGGCCTACGTGCTCGACGAGGGCGGGACGCTGGACAGCCGAGTGAACCACGACATGGTGGAGCTGGCCGAGCTGGAGGAGCAGGACGTCGAGCTGCTCAAGCGGCTGATCCGGGAGCACGAGGAGAAGACGGCGAGCGCCCGGGCACGGACCATACTGGTGCAGTGGGAGGAGTTTCTGCCGCGCTTCCGGAAGGTGGCGCCCAGGAACGCCGCCGGCCTGGTAGCGGCGACTCGGGACGCCTACCTGCAGGCGGTGCAGATCGAGCCAGGGCTCGAGCTGGCGCGCCGGACGGCCTGAGCCGGCAGGAAGCCGGCTCAGCGGCGCCTGGTGGGACCGCTTGTGCCGATAGCATCCTGTAGATAACTTGCTGAACGACAAGCAAGAGTACCACCATGGAGACAGCTATGCGCCAGCGAGCCGAAAAAGAGCGGAACGCCGCCCGTAGCCGCGCCGCCATCCTGGACGCCGCCGAGCGGCTCTTCGCAGCCCAAGGCTATGAGGCAACAAGTCTTACCGACGTCGGCGCGGCCGCTGGCGTCTCCCGTGGTACTCCGGGCTACTTCTTCGGGTCAAAAGCTGAACTGTACCAGGCGGTGCTGGATCGCTGCTTCGGTGAGGTACGGGAGGCGGTTCGGTCCGGCCGGGCTCGGGCCCTGGCCAGCAGTCAGACCGCCGAGGCAATCCTGGCCGGCGCGGTCTCCGACTATTTCGACTTCCTCGCGGCCCGGCCGAACTTCGTTCGCCTGATCGAGCGGGAGGCGCTGAGCGGCGGAGGTCCACTGGAGGGCGCCGGCCACCTCTCCGCCGGCCAGGAGGCGCTCACGGCCATCAGCCTCGAGCTCGGCCTGGATGACTCGCCGTCGGGCAACGCCGCGCAGCTTCTCCTCAGCATCATCGCCCTCTGCTGGTTCCCGCTGGTCCATGCGCGCACCGTAGCCCCCGCCGTCGGGGTCTCCCTGGAGGACACGCAGGATTTCGAGCGGCGCAAGCGCCATGTCGTCCACCTGGTTCTCCACGGGCTGCGCGGTCTCACGGCGCCGCTCGCGTCCACCCTCACCGAGCCCGCCGGCCATGACTGACCTTCTCGCGCACCCGCAGCCTCAACCGCGTACCCAGCTCGCCACCGAGCAGGAGGCCCGGGAAGTCGCCGAGGCGGCGCGGGAGAAGGATTGGCAATCGCCCAGTTTCGTGCGGGAGCTGTTCGAGGGCTCCTTCCGGCTCGACCTGATCCACCCGTACCCCGAAATGAGCGCCGACGACGTCGAGCGCGCCCGGCCGTTCATGGAGCGCCTGGAGCGGTTTCTTCGCGAGCGGGTGGACAGCGACCGGATCGACCGCGAGGGAAAGATCCCGCCGTCGGTGGTCCAGGGTCTCCGGGAGATCGGAGCGTTCGGCATCAAGATCCCCGAGGAGTACGGCGGCCTGGGGTTGAGCCAGACGGGGTACACCCATGCCATCGGCCTGGTCACCAGTGTCGACGGCAACCTCACCGCCCTGCTCTCCGCCGCCCAATCCATCGGCGTGCCCCAGCCGCTCAAGCTCTTCGGGACGCCGGAGCAGAAGCGGAAGTATCTGCCCCGGCTTGCCCGGGGAGCGGTCAGCGCCTTCGCCCTCACCGAAGCGAACGTCGGCTCCGATCCCGCCGCCATGAGCACCACGGCGGTGCTCTCGCCCGACGGCAGCCATTACGTGCTCAACGGTGAGAAGCTCTGGTGCACCAACGGCACCCTCGCGGAGCTGATGGTGGTGATGGCGCGGACGGGCCCCAAGAAGATCACCGCGTTCATCGTCGAGACCGACTGGGCCGGGGTGGAAGTGGTCCAGCGGCTCCACTTCATGGGGCTCCGGGCGATCGAGAACGGCATCATCCGCTTCACCGACGTAAAGGTGCCGGTGGAGAACGTGCTCTGGGGCGAGGGCAAAGGCCTCAAGCTCGCCCTGATCACCCTCAACACCGGACGGCTCACCCTCCCTGCTTCGGCGGTCGCCGCCTCGAAACGCTGCCTGGAGATCGTCCGGCGCTGGGCGGCCGAGCGGGTGCAATGGGGCCAGCCGATCGGGAAGCACGATGCCATCGCGCAGAAGATCGGCCGGATGGCCGCGGAGGTGTTCGCCATGGAGGCGGTCGCGGATCTGGCCTCGCTGATGGCGGATCGGGGCACGACGGACATCCGGCTGGAAGCGGCGCTGGCCAAGATGTGGAACACCGAGATCGGATGGCGGATCGTCGACGATACCCTGCAGATCAAGGGAGGCCGCGGCTACGAGACGGCCGACAGTCTGCGGAGCCGCGGCGAGCGTCCCGACCCGGTGGAGCGGATGATGCGCGACTTCCGGATCAACCTGATCTTCGAGGGGTCCAGCGAGATCATGCGGCTGTTCATCGCGCGGGAGGCGGTGGACACCCATCTCAAGTTGGCGGGCGACCTGATCGACCCCAAGGCTTCCATGTCGCGGAAGATCCGCGCGGCGCTCCGCTCGGGCGCGTACTACGCCGTGTGGTATCCCAAGCTCTGGCTCGGCGGAGCCCGGTTGCGGCGCTACGCGGAGTTCGGTTCGCTGGCCACTCACATTCGCTTCGTGGACCGATCCTGCCTGAAGCTGGCCCGCACCCTCTTCCACTGCATGGTTCGCTTCGGACCGAAGCTGGAGAAGCGCCAGGCGGTCCTCGGCCGCCTGGTCGAGATCGGCGCCGAGCTGCTGGCGATCACGGCCGCGTGCAGCCGCGCGCTGGCGATGGTGCGGAAGGATCCAGCCAATCAGGGGCCGGTCGAGCTGGCTGATGGGTTTGCCCGCCAGGCCCGCCGCCGGGTGGAAGACCGGTTTGCAGCGGTGTTCGAGAACGATGATCTGGCCATGTATGGCATCGCCCAGCAGGTCCTCAGAAACGAGCACGCCTGGCTGGAGCAGGGCATGGTGCGGCTGGGGTGAGCGCTGTGGGCCCGCCGGCGAATGCGGGTATATTCCGGCGACCCGATTGAGGACGCGCCATGGCCATCGCCGAAGGCAGGACCATCCCGTTCACGGGCCCGGAGGCGGTCGATGTCTCGGTGCTGGAGACATTCGAGTACGCCGGCCCCGAGCAGGAGATCGTCACCGAGACCCGCGAGTTCAGTCCGGTGTGCCCCTACAGCGGGCTGCCAGACTTCGCCACGCTGCGCATCACGTACGTGCCATCCGACCGGTGTCTCGAGCTCAAGAGCCTCAAGTACTACCTCACCAGTTACCGCAGCGTCGGCATCTTCCAGGAGCACGCCACAGCCAAGATCGCCGAGGACCTCTTCCAGGTCCTGCAGCCGATCCGGCTCACCGTGGCGACGATGTACAACACCCGCGGCGGATTGGATACGACCTGCACGGTGACCCTGCCAATGGAAGCCTGAGGCCGCAGCCTCAGCGCGCCGCGAGCCCGGGTGACGGGTGCGTCGGCACCTGTTCCGGAGCGCGCTTCGGGCCTCGGGGGAGCAGCTCCGGCAGGTTGGCCAGCTCATAGGCGGTCACGGCCACGACGGCGGCCGCTTGCTTCAGGTCCCCCGGAACGGCATGGTCGAAGGTGTCCGTCTGCGAATGGTGGGTGTGGCTGTACCCCCGCGGCAGCTGGTCGAAGTTGAATCCGGGCACTCCATAGGGCAGGAAGGAGAGGTGGTCGGTGCCGCTCTTGCTGGCGTCGCGCACGCTGTCGGCTCCGAGCGCGGCCACCGGTGCTAGAAGCTCCTTCCAGAGTCCGGCCAGTTCCGTCCGCCCTTGGAGCGCCTGTCCCGTAATGGCCCCGGTCCCGTTGTCCAGCACCAGCACCGCCTGGATGCTGTCCGCCTCGGCCGCGTGCGCGGCCGCGTAGGCCCGCGAGCCGAGCAGGCCCTCCTCCTCACCGCTGAACAGCACGAATCGAATGGTGCGCTTGGGCCGGAGGCCCGAGCGCGCGATGACTCGCGCCGCCTCCAGCACCGCCATCGATCCCGTTCCGTTGTCGGTGACGCCGGTGCCCAGGTCCCAGCTATCGAGATGGGCGCCCAGGATGACGACTTCATCCGGCCGCTCGCTGCCTCGGAGCTCGGCCACGGTGTTCCACTGCTGCACCGGGCCGCCTCCGAATGCGTTCTCCACCCGGGCCACCACACGAGGCGCCAGGCCGGCGCGTACCTGGCGCTCCAGCATGGTGTAATCCTCATGGGCGATCACCAGGTTGGGCAGCGGCGACACCCGGATCGGCGATCCACTCATGGTCATGAGGGCGTGCTCCTTGGAGCCATCCACCAGAGTGCCGAGGGCACCGGCTGACTTGAGCACGTAGGGGAGATCGAGGGCGAACTGCCGGCGGGCCAGCACCGCGGGGGCCGAGGTGTCCGCGCTGGCCAGGTTCCGGAGACGCAGCAGCTCCGCGAGCCGGATCGAGTCGTCGGCCGTCATCGGAGGCCCGTCGGGATTCCACAGCGGGTAGGGGCTGCGCGGAAGGACCCAGGCTCCGCGAACCTTGTCCTTGTACGCGGCCAGGCTGTCGGGTGTGGAGAGGTCCGCCAGGATCACCGGGCCAGCCACGGACTTGCCGTGCGTGCCGGCCGTCCAGGCCCAGCTATGGGCGGTGATCCCGCGGGTGAACGGCGCGAGCAGTCTGAGCGAGGCGGCGCCGCGTTCCCAGGTGACGGCGAAGGTGTACGGCTCCAGCCGGGTGGCGAGACCGTACGCCTTGAACCGCTCGGCCGTCCAATCGTTGGCCCGCCGCATCGCGGGGGAGCCGGTGAGCCGTGGCCCGATGGCGTCGCTCAGGTGTTGCAGGTTCTGCATCAGCTCGGAGTGGTTCATCGCCTGGGCGATCAGGGTGCCGGCCCCGGTGGTATCCACCCCGCTCTGGGCAGCGAGAGGGGCCCCGCCGAGGAGGAGAAGCAGCATCATTCCAGCAGAGGAGGGTCGGTGCATCAGCGGATCATCCCGTTCAAGTTGGAGTGGTGCGTGCCAGGACGGCCGCGAGCCGCCTGAGAGACTCCCCCTGGTCGGGCAGAGCGGCCGACCACGGATCCAGCGCCTCGACACCGTCCCTGGCCCCCAGCAGCGCTCCGGCGGCCCCGGCCAGGGCAGCGCTCCGGGGCCCGCCTTCGGCCGCCCAGGACAGTCCTCGCGCGGCGAGCGGCTCGTGGTAGGCGAGCCAGAGCGCCGCCCTCACGCACCCGACGGCATCCGGGGCGGAAAGTTCCGCCGCGCCCAGGTCCTCGCGCAGCGCCACCGGCACTCGCCGAAGAATACCGAGGAGCTCCTCCGGGACGGCGTTGTTCCGGAGCGCCTCCAGCACATCGGCGATGAAGTCGCGCTTCCCCTGAAGAAATCGCGCCAGCGCCACGTTGAGGGCGACGGCGGACCAGGCCACAGCCGGATCGGGATGGGTCAACGCGGCGATGTGATAGGTGCCGCTTACCAGATTGCGGGGGGACTGAAACATCGCGATCGCCACCGGCACACAGTGGACCAGCGGGTCGGGCCCCCGGCCGGCAGCCTCAGCGGGTGGTGCATCGTAGCGCTCCAGATGGCTCAGGGCCGCCGCGGTCTCCGGCCCGATGCCGCGGGGATCCGTCCGGTAGTGTTTCACCCATCGGCGCGCCGTCTCTCGGAGGTCGGTCCGGCCGTGTGCGAGCTCTTCGGCCAGAATCCGCGCCAGCGCCAGCGCGCCATCAGGGGCGGCGCCCAAGGCAAGCGACCGGCCCACCGTCAAGCCAATGAGAGTGCCTTCGGTGCGGCTCGACAGCGCGGGTAGTAGCCTCGGCATCCTACTCTCCTTAGACTGCAAGCAGCGGCGGGGGATTCAAGTGGCGGAGGCGCCCCGGCACACGTTATACTGACTCGCCCGCAGCGCCGTACGCCCACCTCGCAGCGAACTCCGGAGGAGTCGGCTCGTGGCCAAGGATACGCTCAGCATCACGGACAACCGCACGGGCCGCAGCTACGAGGTGCCCATCGTTGAAGATACCATCCGAGCACTGGACCTCCGCCAGATCAAAGTGGCGGATGACGACTTCGGCTTGATGACGTACGATCCGGCATTCATGAATACTGCGGCTTGCCGCAGTGCCATCACCTACATCGACGGCGACCAGGGCATTCTCCGGTATCGGGGCTACCCGATCGAGCAGTTGGCGGACCAGGCCACTTTCCTCGAGGTGGCCTACCTCCTGGGCGAGGGGCGGCTGCCCACCCGCCGGGAGCTCGAGCAGTGGGCCGAGACGATCAAGTACCACACCTACGTCCACACCAACATCACCAAATTTCTCGAGGGGTTTCGCTACGACGCCCACCCCATGGGCATGCTCCTCGGCGTGGTCGGCGCCTTATCGACCTTCTACCCCGACGCCAAAGACATCCACGACCCGGCCAACCGTTACCTGCAACGGGTCCGTCTGCTCGCCAAGGCACCGACCATCGCGGCGTTCGCCTTCCGGCACTCGCGGGGGCTTCCATTCGTGTTCCCGGACAACGACCTGGATTACATCGGGAACTTCGTCAACATGACGTTCAGCATCGGGGGGCGGCACAAGCCGAACAAGGTGCTGCAGCGGGCGCTGGAGATCCTGCTGATCCTGCACGCCGACCACGAGCAGAACTGCTCCACCAGCGCGGTCCGCGCCGTCGGGTCGTCCCACGTCGATCCGTTCTCCGCCATCTCCGCGGGGATCGCCGCCCTGTACGGGCCGCTGCACGGCGGGGCCAACGAGGCGGTGCTGAGTATGCTGGACGAGATCGGGGAGAAGAAGAATATTCCTCGATTCATCGAGGAGGTGAAGTCGGGACGCGGTCGACTCATGGGGTTCGGACACCGGGTGTACAAGTCGTACGACCCGCGGGCCAAGCTGATCAAGCGGGTGGCGGATGAAGTGTTTCAGCAGACCGGGCTCAATCCGAAGCTGGAGATCGCCCTCGAGCTGGAGCGAATCGCCCTGGAGGACGAGTACTTCACCAAGCGGAAGCTCTACCCCAACGTGGACTTCTACTCCGGCCTGATCTACCAGGCGATGGGATACCCGACCGAGTACTTCACCGTCCTGTTCGCGTTGGGACGGATGCCCGGGTGGCTGGCCCAGTGGGAGGAGATGTTGCTGGACAAAGACCAGAAGATCGCGCGCCCCCGGCAGATCTACACCGGGGAGCAGGAACGCCCCTACGTCCCGCTGGACCAGCGCTGAGGTCCGGATGACCGACCAATTCGAGACCCTGCTCACCGAGAAACGGCGGTTCTCTGCGCCGGCGGAATTCGCCGCCAAGTCGGCGGCCACCACGGCCCTCTACGTCGCGGGGCAGGACTGGCAGGGCTTCTGGGAAATCCAGGCCGGATCCCTGGAGTGGATGACACCCTGGAACCGGGTGCTCGACTGGCAGCCCCCGCGCGCCCAGTGGTTTGCCGGCGGGAAGCTCAACGCGTCGGTCAACTGTCTGGACCGGCACCTGCGCGGCCCCCGGCGCCACAAGGCCGCCCTCATCTGGGAGGGCGAGCCGGGTGACCGGCGGACCCTGACGTACTGGCAGTTGGCGCGAGAGGTCGGGCGCTGCGCCAACGCCCTCAAGCGCCTCGGCGTCCAGCGAGGAGACCGGGTCGCGATCTATCTGCCCATGATTCCGGAGGCCGTCGTCGCCATGCTCGCGTGCGCCCGCATCGGCGCGGTGCACTCGGTGGTCTTCGGCGGATTCTCCTCGGAGGCACTTCGCGACCGGATCAACGACGCGGGGGCGGTGGTGCTGATCACCGCGGACGGAGGCTATCGCCGGGGCCAGGTCCAGATGCTCAAGCGCATGGCCGACGCGGCCATGGCCGCGACGCCGTCGATCAAGCACTGCGTGGTGGTGCGGCGGCGTAGTGAGGGTGAGGGCGACGAGACCTTCGCCGAGATGACCGAGGGGCGCGACCACTGGTGGCACCGCCTGCTCGAGCGGGAGTCGGGGGCCTGCGCCGCAGAGGTAATGGATGCCGAGGACATGTTGTTCATCCTGTACACCTCCGGCACCACAGGGAAGCCCAAGGGTATCGTGCACACCACAGGTGGCTATCTCACTCATGTGGCGTCCACCTCCAGGTACGTCTTCGATCTGGGCGACGAGGACGTCTTCTGGTGCACCGCCGACGTGGGCTGGGTCACCGGACATTCGTACGTCGTCTACGGCCCGCTGGCCAATGGGGCAACGGTCTTGATGTACGAAGGCGCGCCGGACTGGCCGGAGCGCGACCGGTTCTGGGCGCTGGTGGAGACCTACGGCGTCACCATCCTGTACACGGCACCGACGGCGATCCGCGCCTTCATGAAGTGGGGTACCCAGCACCCCGAGCGCCACGACCTGTCGACGCTGCGTCTCCTGGGCACCGTGGGCGAGCCGATCAACCCCGAGGCCTGGATCTGGTATCACGAGCAGATCGGGAAGGAACACTGCCCGATCGTCGACACCTGGTGGCAAACCGAGACCGGTGGCATCATGATCACGCCACTGCCCGCGGTCGTCACCACCAAGCCGGGGTCGGCGACGATTCCCTATCCCGGCATCGTCCCCGAGCTGGTGGACACCAAGGGCAATCCGCTGGAGGCCGGTGGGGGATTCCTCACCATCGCCCAGCCCTGGCCAGGCATGCTCCGCACCATCTACGGTGACGACGAGCGCTACCGGGAGATCTACTGGAGTCGTTTTCCCGGCCGCTACTTCACCGGCGATGGCGCCAAGTTGGACGAGGACGGCTACTGGTGGATTCTCGGCCGGGTCGACGACGTGCTCAACGTCGCGGGGCACCGGATCGGGACGATGGAGGTCGAGAGCGCGCTGGTCGATCACCCGGCGGTGGCCGAGGCGGCGGTGGTGGGCCGCGCCCATGAGCTCAAGGGGCAGGCAATCGCCGCGTTCGTGACACTCAGGGAAGGTCGCCAGGGTTCGAGCGAGCTCAAGGACGATCTCAAGGCACACGTGACCCAGAAGATCGGGGCGATCGCCAGGCCGGAGGACATCTTCTTCTCGGCCGACCTGCCCAAGACCCGGAGCGGCAAGATCATGCGGCGGCTGCTCAAGGACATCGCCGAGGGCCGCGCCCTGGGCGATACGACGACGCTGGCCGATCCGGCGGTGGTGACCCGACTGAAAGACATGTACGAGGCGCAGGAGGCGTAAGCCCCGCGCCCAGCTCAATAGCGGTGGTATGCAGGAAGAACGCGTTCTCAAGAAGTATCCCAACCGACGCCTGTACGACACCACGCTCAGCCGGTACGTCACCCAGGAAGACGTACGGCGCCTGGTGCTCGAGCGGATCGGCTTTCGGGTGATCGATGCCCGGAGCGGGGCGGATCTGACCCGCACCGTGCTCCTGCAGATCGTCACCGAGCGGGAGATGCAGGGGCCGCCGCTGCTCATGCCGGAAGCCCTGACGGAGCTCATCCGGCTGGGCGATCGGGGCGGGCACGAACAGGTGGCTGAGGAGCTGGGACGCTGCCTCGCGGACATCGCGGACCACGCGTCGGCGGCGCACTAGTCCACCGGCACGTCCCCTTCCAGGTAGGTATACCCCTCCAGTCCGGCCACGAAGTCGGCGATGAAGCCGTTGGCCTCCTGCCGGGAGAGGTCTTTCGCGTTGCTGACCTTGCGGCGGAACGTGGCGAGCAGGTCGGAGCCGTGGAACTGCACGTAGTTGAGGACCTCGGTCACGGTGTCTCCGTGCACCAGATCCGTCACCTCGTAGCCCTGGTCGGTGAGCCGGACGTGCACGGCATTGGTATCGCCGAAAAGGTTGTGCAGGTCGCCCAGGATCTCCTGGTAGGCCCCGGTGAGGAAGATGCCGAGAATGTAGGGCTCGCCCTCCTGGAAGGGATGCAGCTCCAATGAGGGCTTTCCTTTGCGGCCGCCGGCAAAGCGGTCGATCACGCCATCGGAATCGCAGGTCACGTCCTGGAGGGTGCCCCGCCGGGTGGGCTGCTCCAGCAGGCGGTGGATCGGCATGATGGGGAAGATCTGGTCGATCGCCCAGTTGTCGGGCAACGACTGAAACACCGAGAAGTTGCAGAAGTACCGGTCGACCAGCTCGCTCTCGATGTGGCCGGCGATCTCGGGATAGGCGCCCTTGTCCTCGCCCATCGCGCCCTGGAGCAGGTTCAGGGTGACCAGGTAGAGCTGATCAGCGTCGGCCTTGTCCCGGAGCGAGAAGACCCCGCTGGCGAAGTATTCCTGGGCCCGTTCCTTGGCGAAGACGGCGTCGTGGAACACCTCCTCGATCCGGTCCGCGGTGATCCCCTCCAGATTCTCCGTCATCTCGACCAACAGCGGGTGCGGCTCCTCCCGGAGCGGCGGCGCCACCGGCTCGACCTGCGACTCCACATCGATCACGTTGAGCAGCAGCAGCGAATGGTGGGCGGTGAGGGCCCGGCCCGACTCGGAGATGACGTGGGGCATGGGAATCTCCTCGGTGCGGCAGACGGATCCGATGGTGTAGATCACGTCGTTGGCGTACTCCCGCATCGAGTAGTTCATGCTCGCCGGACGGGTGGAGCGCGACCCGTCGTAGTCCACCCCCAGACCGCCACCGACGTCCACGTGGGTCAGATCGAAACCCATGCTCCGGAGCTCGGCATAGTACCGGCCGATCTCCTCCAGGCCCGCCTTCACGAAGCGGATATCGGTGATCTGGCTGCCGAGATGGAAGTGCACCAGCTTGAGGATGTCCTTCCGGCCGGCCCGGTCGAGCTGGTCCAGCAGCTTCATCAGCTCCACCGCCCCCAGCCCGAACTTGCTGCGCTCCCCTCCGCTCTTGGCCCAGCGGCCCGACCCTTCGGTGGCCAGCTTAATCCGGACCCCGGCGGTGGGCCGCACGTTCATCTCGTCTGCCACCTTGAGCAGGACCTCGAGCTCGCTCAGCTGCTCCAGCACCAGCATGACGGTGTGGCCCAGCTTCTGACCCATCAGGGCCAGACGCATGAACTCTTCATCCTTGTAGCCGTTGCAGACGATCAGGTGATTGGTGCTCTCGTTCAGCGCCAGGATGGCCTGCAGCTCGGGCTTGCTGCCGCACTCCAGCCCCACGCCGTGCGGGGCGCCGAACTCGACGATCTCCTGCACCACATGGCGCTGCTGGTTGACCTTGATGGGGTAGACGGTGGTGTACGTCCCGGTATACCCGAACTCGGCGATGGCGCTGCCGAACTCCGCCGCCAGCGCATGAATTCGGGACCGCAGGATGTCGGAGAAGCGGAGCAGCAGGGGCAGACCGACACCCTGGGCATTGAGGTCCATGGCCAGGGTATAGAGGTCGAGTCCGCGCTTCTTGTTGGCGGAATCGGGGTGGACCGTGACGTGCCCCTCCGGGTTGATCCGGAAGTACCCCAGGCCCCAGCCGCTCACGTTGTAGAGCTTCTCGGCGTCCTTGGCGGTCCAGATCGGCGGCGCGATAGTCGTGGCGATGGATCGGCTCCTTCTTGGGGGCGATGGGCAAATGTAATGAGGTCCGGAGGAGAATTCCTGGAGTGGCAGCCGCGCCACAATCGGGCGCGAATCCGACGAGTGCAGTCTTCGGCAGCGGGGTTTAACTGCTTGTCGTGGGGGGCATTGTACGGGCGCTGCAGGAGCTTGCGGGAGGGCCGGAGAGGGCACGAAGCTCGCGTTTCCGAGGGGCGTAGGCACTCGACGATCGGAAGTACAACGGCAGCTCGAAACCGACCAGGTGAGGCCATGTCCACTCCTACGTTGATGACCGCCCGCCGCTTCTCCGGCCCGCGGCGGCTTCGGGTTCAGATCCTCTTCGCGAAGGCTTTCGAGGCCCTCGCCCATACGTACCACTTGCAGGCGGCCGAGTTCGTACGCCGCCTGCGGGGCAGGCTGTCGGTGGAAGACGCGCTCGACCGCTACTTTCGCGAGGTCGGCGTGCCCGCGGCCATGGTCGAAACGGTGCGTGCCCGAGCATTCGTCGCGCTGGGCGCGACCCTGCAGGAAACCCGGGAGGGCGAGCCCGAGAGCCAGGGGGGCACCTCCTGGAGCCAGCTGCGCCCGGAGCTCCTCTTGGAGGCGCTGAAGCGGCGGGCGCACAACATGGATGCCCTGGACCTCGACTGCCGGATGGCGGCGTCGTTGTCGGACGAGGCCATCGCGGCGACTCACGTGACGATGGCGCTGGAGACGGTGGAGCTGCTGGCGGAGGAGCTGGCTCCGGACGATGCGATCATGCACTACGTCCGCTACTTCGACCTGCCTTCCCTGGAAGCGCAGATCGTCTTCCGCCGGACGCTGGCCCAGTGGGCCGAGCGGGAAGCCAGCTTCAAGATCGCCACCGCCATGGTCTGCTCGCCCGCCGCCCGGCTCGAGTTGCCCATGCGAATGGTCCCGGGGCTCCGCATGATCGGCTGAGCCCGACGGCAGGAGCCGCCCCGGGTATATCTTTCGAGATGCCCTGGGCGGGCGAGTGAGGAGGCGGAGCGATGAGATGGTCCTTCCGGATCGGACGGGTGGCGGGCACCGAGGTCAAGGTGCACGTCACCTTTCTGCTTCTACCGGCGTTCTGGGCATGGGTGGGATATCAGGAGAACGGAGCGCAGGGCGCGCTCATGAGCGTGCTGTTCATCCTGGCGCTGTTCCTCTGCGTGCTGCTCCACGAGTTCGGACACATCACCATGGCGCGGCGGCTCGGCGTCTTCACGCCGGATGTCATTCTCCTGCCCATCGGCGGCGTGGCGCGGCTGCAGCGGATGCCGGACCGGCCGAAGCACGAGTTCCTGATCGCGGCGGCGGGGCCGGCGGTCACCGTGCTGATCGCCGCGCTGCTCTACCTGTGGGCCGTGGTTCGCGGGCTCCGGCTGGACCTGCGCGACACGGACGTCGGCCAGCTCCCGTTCGTGAGCCAGCTCCTCCTGGCCAATGTGACCTTGCTGCTGTTCAACCTGCTACCGGCGTTCCCTCTGGACGGGGGCCGGCTGCTCCGCGCGATCCTGGCGAGCCGGATGGGACTGGTGCGCGGCACCCGGGTAGCCGCGGGCATCGGGCAGATGCTCGCGGTGGTGGGCGGCCTGCTGGCGCTCAACTATCATGCGCCGATCCTGCTGTTGATTGCCGTCTTCGTCTTTCTTGGCGCGGGCGCGGAGACCACCGCGGTCGAGACCCGGGCGGTGGCGGAGGGCATCCGGGTGGCAAACATGATGGTGACGGACTTCCGGACCATCCCGATTCACGCCTCGCTGGCGCATGCGGTCGACCTGCTGCTGGCCGGAGAGCAGCGGGAATTCCCGGTGGTCGACAACCTGGGCCGGACCGAAGGAATCCTCACCCGGGACAACCTGATCCGGGGTCTCAACCAGCACGGGCCGGCCTCGAGCGTGGCCCAGGCCATGACCCCGAACGCGCCGGTGGTCCCTCCGACGCTGCCGTTTCAGGAGGCGCTCGACCGGCTCCGGTCCAGCGGTCTCCCGGCGCTGCCGGTGGTGGACGCGAGCGGGGCGCTCGTCGGACTGCTCACCATGGACAACATCACCGACCTGCTGCTGGTGCGCGGGGCGCGGCGGGTGTGAGCTGGGCGAGCCGCTCAGCGCCTGACCGTGTTGTTCCTCCGATCCACGTCCGGCATCGCGTGCCGCGGATCGACCTCGACCGCCGTCACCCGTTTGCCGCCTCGAACCCGATAGGCAAAGGCCGGCCCCAGGTTCCACATCTCCACCGGCAGCCGCACCCGCTCCGTGGTGCCGTCGGCATAGGTGAGGTCCATCTCCAGCGGAAGCGTCATCGTGCCGCGGTTGCTGAGGAAGACCTTCTCGGTGCTGTCCGCCATCCCCACCGAATCGACCGCCTGATCCAGCCGCGCGGTGGTGAAGATCCAGTCCCGCCAGAAGTAGTCGAGGTCCATGCCCGAGTGATCCCGCATCAGTCGGAAGAAGTCCGCCGGCGTCGGATGCTTGAACGCCCAGGTGCGGAGATACTCCCGGAACGCCGGATCGAACCGCTGGTTGCCGAGCACCTCGTAGCGCAGCGTCTGCATCATGAGGGCGGGCTTCTGGTAACCCGTCCAGAACAAGTCGTGCACCTCGACGGGGCGCGTGATCAGCGGCTGCTCCTTTCCGGGAACGGCGTGATCCGGGTACAGGTGCAGTGGGTGCACCTCGATGCTGTCGCCGTACGGCGATCCCGCGAAATATTTGGCGGCGTTACCGAGGTCGATGAAGGTGTTGAAGCCTTCGTCCATCCAGGGATACAGGCGCTCGTTCGACCCCACGATCATCGGCGTCCACTGGTGTCCGAGCTCGTGAGCCAGCACCCATTGCCGCTCCTCCCGGCTGGGGCTCCGCGGATCGAAGGTGATCATGGGGTACTCCATCCCCTCGATCGGCCCTTCGATGCTGGTCATGTGGGGATAGGGATAGGGGTACCACTGCTCGCTGTAGTATTGCAGCCCCGAGCGGACGATCCGGTTGGCCTCCTCCCACTCGGGGGCGGAGGGCCGGTAGAGCGTATGGATCAGGATGCCGCGGTACCCGCTCGCGTCCCAGCGGAAATTCGGCGCCGCGCCGAAAGCGAAGTCCCGAACGCTGTCGGCGGTGAAGTGCCAGGTGAGCGAGCCGGCCGCGGCGGGCCGGGTCCGCTCGGGCCGGCCGGCTTCCTCCGCCGATATGATGGCGACCGGCTCCGCCGATCTGCGCGCCCGGATCAGCCGAGCCCGCTGCTTGGCGGTGAGCACCTGCTCCGGGTTCCGCAGGGTTCCGGTGGCGCCCACGATGTACGCTGCCGGCACGGTGAGCGCCACGTCGAAGCTGCCGTACTCCAGATAGAACTCGCCGGCGCCGATGTACGGCTCATGATTCCAGCCCCGCACGTCGTCGTACACAGCGACCCGGGGGTACCACTGCCCGATGACATAGTCCGAGCCGTCATGACCCATCCGGCCGGCCCCGTAGTCGGGCACGGTGAAGCGCCAGGTGATCTCCAGGTCGAGGAACGCTCCCGGGGCCAGCGCCCGCGGGAGGTCCACCCGCATCGTCGTCCCGTCGATCACGGGAGTGAGGTCGCGGGTCCCGAGACGCACATGCTCCAGCCTCAGGCCCCCGGCGAATCCCTTGCAGGAGAAGTCGAACGTCGAGCCGAGAAACACCAGTGGGGGCTGATCCAGCTGTTCGGTGACGCTGGTCGGTCCGCAGATGTTCTGCTCCAGGAAGAGCCACAGGTAGGGCAGCCGGTCCGGCGAGCGGTTCACGTAGTGAATCGTCTCGCGGCCGCGAATCTCCTGATGGTCGGGATCGAGGGTGGCATTGATCCGATAGTCCACCCGCTGCTGCCAGTAGGCCGAGCCGGGCCGGCCGGCTCCGTTGCGCAGGAGGTTCGGTGCCGGCAGCGCGAGCTGGCGAAACGGCGAGACGCTGTCGCTCGCGGTGGCCGGCGCCGCCCCGGGGCCCTGCGCGGCAGCCGGGGAGACCAGGGCAAGGACCAGGAGAGCGGTGACTGACGGGCGACCGGGCATGCGACCCCATAGGGCGGAGGATGGCGACCAACTTATCCGCTGAGCAACGGCCGGCAAGCCGCCCCCTGGAAAAACCTTGGCCGCCCGCGCATTCTATACCCGCCCACACTGCCTCTCTCAACAGGAGCATTCCCCATGCGTTGTAGGTCCCTGTGCGGGGGCGCGCTCGCCCTCGTGTGCCTCGGTGCCTGTCGCTCCGACCGCGCGCAGCCCCCGGCTGCCGCGGCCGCACCTGCCGCCCCGGAGAAGGCCGCTGCCAACTCCCCGAACGTCGTCACCTTCACCGCCACGGACTACAGCTACCAGGGGCCCAAGGAAGTCCCGGCCGGTCTGACGGTCTTCCACCTGAGCAACCAGGGCAAGGAGCTGCACCATCTGATCCTCGCGCGGCTGGACGGGGGCAAGACCTACGACAGTCTGCTCGCCGTGCTCAAGAAGCCGGGCATGCCGCCCGCCTGGGTGCATGTCGTCGGCGGGCCCAACGCCGCCGAGCCCGGGGGCGAATCGAATGCCACCCAGGACCTCACGGCGGGGCAGTACGCCATCCTCTGCTACATTCCCAGTGCCGATGGCATTCCGCACGTGGCCAAGGGCATGATCCGCAGTCTCGAGGTCACCCCGAGCACCAGTAGCGCCACGCCCGAGCAGGCCGACATCGTCGTCACGCTCAGGGATTACACCTTCGATCTCTCGACGCCGCTCACGCCCGGGAAACATGTGATCCGGGTGGAGAACGCCGGGCCGCAGTGGCACGAACTGGTGCTCGCCCGCTTCGCCGACGGAAAGTCGATGGCCGACCTGGCGGCCTGGGAGCAGGCGGGCGAGAAGGGCCCGCCGCCGGCGACCTTTCTGGGCGGCCTGTCCCCCATGGAGCAGAGCAGCAACGGGCAGTTCACGGTCGACCTGACGCCGGGCAACTACGTGTTGCTCTGCTTCCTGCCCGATGGTAAGGACGGCAAGCCACACCTCATGCACGGGATGGCCAAGCCGATCACGGTCGGCTGAGACTCCGGCGGCGACAGCCGGCAGGGCGCTCGATCGGAGGCCCGCGCGTTCGGCGCGGGCCTCTTTTCTTCGCCTGGAGGACGCGTTCGGCATACTTTACCAGAGCCGCGCGAGTCGCCCAGCGGGACCCGCATTCTGCCCCCACCCCCGGGAAGGCCGTCCCAACGATGCCAGCCACCACCGCCGTGGTCGAGCGAAGCACTGCCCTGCCGGTGTCGGCCGACGCGGCGTACGCCTGGCACGAGCGCCCCGGGGCGTTCGAGCGGTTGCTGCCTCCCTGGGAGCGCGTCTCGGTGGTCGAGCAGGTCGGCGGGTTGCGGGATGGCGCCAGCATGGTCCTTCGGGTGCGGAGCGGCCCGGTGTCGCTGCGTTGGGTATCCCGGCACCGCGATACCCTGCCCGGACGCCGGTTCGTCGACGAGCAGGTCCAGGGACCGTTCTCCCGCTGGATCCACTTTCACCGCTTCGACCCGGACGGTCCGGCGTCCAGCCGGATGACGGACCGCATCGAGTACGCCCCCCCGCTCGGCGCGGCCGGGGCCGCGGCGGCCCCGCTCATCCGGCCACGCCTGGAGCGGCTGCTCGCCTATCGGCACACGCTCCTGCGCGACGACCTGGAAGCCCACGCTCGTTTCGGCCCGACCACCCCGCTCCGGGTGGCCGTGACCGGCGCCAGCGGTCTCCTTGGCAGAGCCCTGGTCCCCTTCCTCACCACCGGCGGCCACGAAGTGCTGCGGATGGTGCGGCGGCGCGCCAGCGGTCTCAAGGAGATCTCCTGGCAGCTTCAGACCGGCCGGATCGAGCTGGAGAAGCTCGATGGGGTGGACGCGGTGGTGCACCTGGCGGGAGAGAACATCGGCGCGCGGTGGACCGCGGAGCGCAAGCGACGGATCCGGGAAAGCCGCGGCATCGGTACCCGGTTTCTCTGTGAGGCCCTAGCCCGGCTCCGCCGGCCCCCCAAAGTCCTGGTGACCGCCTCGGCGGTCGGGATCTACGGCACCCGCGGCGACGAGATCCTCACCGAAGCGAGCCCCATGCCGGACGCGCCGCCGGACTTTCTGGTGGAAGTCGGCCGGGAGTGGGAGGCCGCCACCGAGCCGGCGCGTGCCGCCGGCATCCGGGTAGTCATGCTCCGGTTCGGGGTGATGCTGAGCCCGGCCGGCGGCCTGCTGGCGAGGATTCTCCTTCCGTTTCGAGCCGGCCTGGGAGGGCCGCTCGGCAGCGGTCGGCAATGGCTGAGCTGGATCTCGATCGACGACGCCGTGGGCGCGCTGTACCACGCGATCATGACCGACGCGCTCCGCGGTCCGGTGAACGCCACCGCGCCCCAGCCGGTGACCAACGAGGAATTCACCGTTACGCTCGCCCGGGTGCTGGCGCGGCCGGGCGTCCTTCGGGTGCCCGCTCCCGCGTTGCGTCTACTCCTGGGCGAGATGGGGCAGGTGGCGGTGCTGGGGAGCGCCCGGGTTATTCCGGAGCGGCTGACCCAGGCGGGATACCGGTTCCGGCACCCCGCGCTGGAGGGCGCGCTGCGGTTCGTGCTGGGACGCGAGACGAGCTAAATTTGGGCCATGTCCCAGCCCAAGGCCGTCGTCCTGTTGAGCGGCGGAATCGACTCCACCACCACCGCCGGGCTGGCCCAGCGGCAGGGGTTCGACGTCCACGCGTTGAGCTTTCACTACGGCCAGCGGCACGCGGTGGAGCTGGACGCGGCGCGCCGGGTGGCCGCCCGGCTCGGTATCCGGCGGCACCTGGTGCTGGAGATCGACCTGCGCGCCTTCGGCGGCTCCGCCCTGACGGGCGACCTCGCGGTCCCCCTGGATACCCCGATGGACCAGATCGGCGCGCGCATCCCGGCGACCTATGTGCCGGCGCGGAACACGATCTTTCTCTCTTTCGCTCTCGGTTGGGCCGAAACCCTCGAGGCCCGCGACATCTTCATCGGCGCCAACGCCCTCGATTACAGCGGCTATCCCGATTGCCGGCCGGAGTACCTGGCCGCCTTCGAGCGGATGGCCAATCTGGCTACCCGCGCTGGGGTGGAGGGTGGTGCCAGACTCACCATTCACGCGCCGCTCATCAGCCTCTCGAAGCGCGAGATCATCACTCAGGGACGGGCGTTGGGAATCGACTACGGGCTCACCTCCAGCTGCTACGACCCGGGGTCCGAGGGGAGCGCCTGCGGCCGCTGCGAGGCGTGCCTCCTCCGGCTCAAAGGCTTCGAGGAGGCGGGAGTCATCGATCCCGTGGCCTACCTGGGCTCGGCGACGTGAGCTACGCGGTCAAGGAGATCTTCTACACTCTGCAGGGCGAGGGCACCAACACCGGCCGGCCGGCGGTCTTCTGCCGCTTCGCCGGCTGCAACCTGTGGACCGGCCGTGAGATCGACCGTGAGACCGCCACCTGCCGCTTCTGCGACACCGATTTCGTGGGAACCGACGGGCCGGGCGGCGGCCGGTTTCCCAGCGCCGACAAGCTCGCCGCCGCGGTGGAGGCGGCCTGGCCAACTTCGGAGCCGGCTCCCCGCTTCGTGGTCTGCACCGGTGGCGAGCCGCTGCTCCAGCTCGATGCACCCCTGCTCGCCGCCCTGCATGCCCGCGGGTTCGAAGTGGCCGTGGAGACCAACGGCACCCTGCCGCCGCCGCCGGGCATCGACTGGCTGTGCGTGAGCCCCAAGGCCGGGGCAGACCTGGTGGCCGTTCAGGGCGACGAGCTCAAGCTGGTCTTTCCTCAGGAAGGCGCCGAGCCCGAGCGGTTCGCGGCCCTCCAATTCCGGCACTTCTTCCTGCAGCCGATGGACGGTCCGGTCCGAGACGCCAATACAGCGGCGGCGGTGCGCTACTGTTTGAGCCACCCGCGCTGGCGACTCAGCCTTCAGACGCATAAGCTTCTCGGCATTCCCTGAGGCGGGTCTTCCGCCCCCCGACTTCCCGCCTCTACCGCGAGCATGCACGGCTACTCCGACCGCATCAATCACGCGTTTGCCTTCGCCGCGAAGTACCACGGCGCCGTTGCGCCCGTGGGGTCCGGCATGGACTATCTGGCGCACCCGGCCAATGTCGCCATCATCCTGGCCCGCTACGGCTGCGACCAGCTCACCATCGTCGCCGGCATCCTCCACCACGTGCTGGAAGAGACGCCACCCGAGAGCTGGCCGGTGCTGGAGCACAAGATCTCCGACAAGTTCGGGCCGGTGACGCTGGCGGTGGCCAAAGACGCGCTGGAGCCCAAGTTCAACCGCCGAGGCGGCGATCGTCCCTGGCAGTCGTGCAAACAGGAGTACCTGAGCCAGTTGGCCACCGCCGAACCTCGGGCGCTCGACATCATCATCGCGGACGAGATCCACACCTGCGGATCCACCATGACCGCCCTCCGGCGGCTCGGGGTGGAGTACCTCAAGACCGTCTCGCGCGCGGGCTCGGAACAGACGATCTGGTGGTATCGCTCGCTCCTGGAGGTGGTGGCCGGCCGGTCCGATTGGCCTCACCGCGACATGCTGGCGGAGCTACGGCTGATGAGCGCGGAAATGGTGCGAAGCCTGCGCGAAAGCGAGGACGAGCTGTGAGACGTTTGGCCCTGGCGGGCGCGCTCCTGGGTCTCGCGGCTTGTGGCGGCCGGGCGCGCGCACCCGAGCCGCTCAATCCCGTCCGCTTCCTCCTGATCAACGACGTGTACGTGGTGGACACCATGGCGGACGGCCGCGGCGGGCTCGCCAGGGTAGCCACGGTGCGCCACCGGCTGGCCGACCAGGGACCCGTCCTCTTCGTGCTGGCCGGCGACCTCCTCGCCCCCAGCCTGCTCAGCAAGTATTACGGCGGGCGCCAGATGGTCGAGGCGATGAACGCCGCCAAGCTGGACTACGCCACCTTCGGAAACCACGAATTCGATCTGCCGGTCGACACGCTGGAGGCCCGGATCGCGGCTTCCAAGTTCAAGTGGATCTCGAGTAACTGCGGCCGGGCCGACGGCACCCCATTTCCCCACGTGCTCCCCTGGGACACGGTGCGGGTCTCCGGGCACAAGGTGGGGTTGCTGGGCCTCACCCTCCAGGGCGCCTACCCGCGCCGAGTGCGCTGCACCGACCCGGACAGCGCGGCGCACCAAACCATCGAACGCCTGGTGGCGGATAGCGCGGAGCTCATCGTCGCCATCACCCATCAGACTGTCGGCGCCGATCGTGACCTGCTGGCCCGCGAGCTCCGGCTGGACCTGATCCTCGGCGGGCACGAACACGAGGCCCAGGATTCCGTCGTGTCCGGCCGCCACGTGGTCAAGGCCGACGCCAACGCGCGCACCGCGCAGTTCGTCACCTTGTGGGGCGGCAGGGAGAACTGGCGGGAGGCCGTCGGACTGGTCCCGATCGACTCCCGGCTTCCGGACGACACCGCGGTGGCGCGGGTGGTGGACGCCTGGGGGGACAGCCTGCGGGCGCATCTGGGGCCGGAGCGCATCGTCGGCCGCGCCGCCGTGCCGATCGACGCCCGGGATGCGGTGGGGCGGAAACAGGAGTCGGTGCTGGGAGATCTGGTCACCGACGCCATGCGGGTCGGGACTGGCGCCGACGTGGCGCTGATCAACGCCGGCACGCTACGACTGGACGACCTCATCCGGCCCGGACCGATCACCAGCTACCAGCTGGAGTCCATCTTCCTCTTCGCCGACGAGACTCGGGTGCTCGGCTTCCCCATCAGCGGGTCCCGGCTCCGAACAGTCCTGGAGCACGGGGTATCCGATAGCTCCCTCGGCAAGGGTGGATTCCTGCAGGTGTCCGGCGTGTCCTTTACCTATGATCCGGGGGCTCCATCGGGCCATCGGATCGCCGGTGACATCCGGCAAACCGGCGGCGGAGCGATCGGCGTAAACGACACACTCCGGGTGGCGCTCCCGGTCTATCCGGCCTGCGAGCACGGCGACGGCTACGACGTCCCCGAGGCGTCGGCGGCCTGCGCGGCGCGGCAATCCGCGCCCCGGGCGGCGGACCTGCTGATGCACTACGTGACCGATTCGCTGCACGGGGAGATTCAGACGCCGGCGGACGGCCGGATCGCCAGGAAGACAAACACAAATCCCGGCTGAGCCTGAGCTCGCCGGGACCGGCAGCCTTAGCAGATTTGATCACCCAGGCTGCAAAGCTGAAATCCCTGGGGCCCCGAAGGGCTATGTCCATCACTGTCTGGGGAGTAACCTACCTCCTTCAGCAGACAGAAACAAGCTGCCGTTACATAGTGTTACGTGGCGCTCCGTCGTGCCCAGTGTCTCTTGGCAGATCCCGCCGCGAGCTTGAGCCGCCGCCGCGCCGAGGGAGTTCCGTTCGTGTCGCATCAGGTCGCGTCGCAGGGTCGCGCCGCGTGCTCCCTTCCCACTCCTGGTATTGGTATTATACGCCATGGCGCTCACCCCCTCGACTGCGCTCAACACTCTCCCCAGTGCGTTTGCCGCCGCGTGCCGACTCTCTCGAACCGAGGGGGAGCTGTTCGAGCGCTGCCGGGTTGCACTGGTCCGCCGGTTTCAGAGCGAGCTGATCTGGTTCAGCCTGGTGTCCCCGGGCGAAAGCCTGCCTCGGGTGGGGCCGGCGGAGGGGTTTGGAGAGGCGCAGGAGGTGGCCCGGCTGGCGAGCGGCGAAACCGAAGTATTGATCCACGCCGATTCCAGCGTCGCCGGGCAGATGCGCGCCGTTGCGATGCCGCTCGCCCTCGGCCTGAGCGTGGTGCTGGAGCTCCGCAGCATCCTGCTCGACCGGCAGGCAGCCCTGGATGACGCGGTCTTCCAGCTCCGGGCGCTGCGCCAGGTCGCGCGGCTCCTGTCCTCGGTCCACTCGACCGAGGAAACCGAGCGGCTGATCCTCGATTTCATGGCCGAGGTGTTCTTCGCCTGGTGGGCGTGTCTCTACCGACCCGAGGGCGACACCTACGCCCCCAAGGTGTTTCGTTCCCTCAATGACCGCCTCCGCCCCGCCCCCATCGACAGGACCCGTCTGGACCAGGCGCTTCCCACCGGGAGCGCTGCCACCGGCGCGGACGATGTCGCCGTGGCCTCGCTGATCGGTCCTGGCGCCGAGCTGGTGGTCCCGCTCGACGCCGGGGCGGAGCGCATGGCGGTGCTGATCCTGGGCTCCCGCATCAGCGACAAGCTGTACGGGCGGGCGGAGTTCGAGCTGGCCGGCACGCTGTCGTTCGCGGCGGCCATCGCCCTCAAGAACTCGGAGCTGGTCGAGCAGCTCCACAGCGCTGCCACTACCGACGAGCTCACCGGTCTCTACAACCGGCGCGCCCTGGAGGAGCGCCTGGCTGCGGAGATCTCCCGCAGCCTCCGACACCAGCTCCATACCAGCGTCCTCATGATCGACCTGGACCGCTTCAAGGTCGTCAACGACACCATGGGCCACGCGGCGGGCGACCGGCTGCTCATTCAGGTGGCCCAGGTGCTCCGGCAGCAGTGCCGCGCGCTGGACGTGGTGGGCCGGCTGGGCGGCGACGAGTTCCTGGTGATTCTCCCGATGACGAAACCCGCGGAGGCCCAGGTCTTCGTCGGTCGGGTGCGGAACAGTCTCCGGGAGTTCGAGCAGGCCAACCCGGAGTTCGGGGCCTGCACCCTGAGCATGGGTATCGCCGAATCACCCCGGCACGGCACCACGGTGAGCAGCGTCCTGGCCGCGGCCGACACGGCGCTCTACTCGGCCAAGCGAGCCGGCCGGAACGCCGTCGAGGTCGCAGGCAGCTAGTCGGTCATGGTCACCACCGAATTCACCCTGCTGGGTGATGCCATCTGGCTCGACTTCGTCAACAGCGCCCGGGGCCGGGTTCTCTCTCCCCCGGATCTGCTGCCGAACCCTGCGGCCTACCAGCGATGGGCCTACATCCAGCACCTCGAGATGGAGTCCGACTCCGGCGCCTTCGCCCGCGCCCGGGAATTCCGCGCCTGGCTCACCACGCTCGCCGAGGCGCTGGATGCGGGTCAGCAGCCTCCGGGCGGGGTGATCGAGGCGATCAACCAGCAGCTGGCCCGAAGCCCGGGTATCCACCAGCTCACCCGCGTGAGCGGCGAATGGCGCCTGCGCTTCGCGCCTTCGCAGCCTCTGACGGCGCTGGACGCGATCGCCCAATCCGCGGCGCGGACCCTGGCCGACCCGCTGGTCACCGTGCGCCGCTGCGCCAGCCAGACCTGCTCGGTCTTCTTCACCGACGGCTCCGCAACCCGCAGCCGCCGCTGGTGCGATGCCTCGATTTGCGGGCGCCACACTCGAGTCGAGCGGCGGCGCGGCTCGCTGCGTTGAGCACCCCGCCGCCGGTCCTGGCGTTCGAGCGCACCCGGCAGGCACTGGGGCCGCGTTACCGACTCGAGCGGATCGCCGCTGCCTCCGCCGCACGGGTGCTCTTCGAGGCGTACGACGAGACCCTCAAGCGCCGGGTCAGCCTCCGGATCAACTTCTACACCGACGAGCCCACCCGGGCGTGGTTCCTCCGCGAGGCGGAGGCGCTCGGCCAGCTGGACCACCCCGCCATCCGGCACGTCTACGATGCCGGGATCGTGGGGGATCTCGCCTTCCGGGTGGGGAACTGGCTGGAGGGCGAGGGGCTCGATCAGGCCGTCGAGCGCGGCCCCCGGATGATTCCGACCATCCTGTCCCTCGCCCGCGATCTGCTCGGCGCGCTGGAACACGCACACGTCCAGGGGATCATCGTGCGGCGGATCGTGCCGGCCACGGTGCTGGTGGGCCCCGGCGGCGGCGGGTCGATCACCGATTTGCGCTACAGCAGCTACACTCTTCCGGCGATCCCGGCGGGCGAGATCCCCAGCGCGTTCATGTTCATGGCGCCCGAGGTCCGCGGCGGAGCCGTGGGTGATCCCACGTCCGACGTCTATACCGCGGGCGCGCTGCTCTATTTCGCGGTGACCGGCCAGGAGCCGCCGCTGGACACCCGCGGCCTCCGCCGGCCGACCGAGCTCCGCCCGACCTGCCCGCGGGCGATCGAGCGGATCGTGATGCGCGCGCTCCAGCCAAGCCCGGAGGCGCGCTATCTCACGGCCGGCGAGATGCTGGAGGACCTGGCATCCGAAGCCGGCACTTTCGAGACCCGCGCCCTTGGTGTGGGCCAGGGACCCAGGGCGACGCCGGAGGACCGGGCACGCTGGGAGAAGCGTCTCCGGCGAGCCCTGGGCGACGATTACGAGCTGCTCGACCTGCTAGGTACCGGCGGGTTTGGCCGGGTGTACCGGGTGAGGGACCTGCAGCTCGAGCGGGAGGTGGCGCTCAAGGTGCTCCACCCGGCGCTGACCCAGGATCCCGAGGTGCTGGAGCGCTTCCGCCGGGAGGCCCAGCTCGCCGCCCGGCTCAGCCACCCGAACATCGTGAACATCTACGACATCGCCGGACGCTCGGGGCTCATCTGGTACACGATGGAGCTGATCGAGGGGCCCAGTCTGGCGCAGTTGGTGGAGCGGGAGGGGCCGCTCTCGCTGGAGCAGGTGCTCCGCCTCTTGCGCGAGGCCCTCTCCGCGCTGGCCCATGCCCACGGCTCCGGCCTGGTGCATCGGGACATCAAGCCGGAGAACATGCTCATCGACCTGAGCGGCAGCCTGCAGATCACCGACTTCGGCCTGGCCCTCGCGCTTCGGGGGAAGTTCGGGGGAGCCACCTCGCAAAGCGGCACGCCGCAGTTCGCCAGCCCGGAACAGCTCCTGGGGGAGCGGGTCGACCAGCGCTCCGATCTCTACAGTCTCGCGGCGGTGGCCTGCTACGCCCTGCTGGGTACGCCGCCGTTCCCGGGCCTCACCACCGAGCAGATTCTGGCGAAGCAGACCACCAATCAGCTTCCCACCCTGGAGCAGCGGGAGGACGTCAGCGAGGCGCTCGCCGCCGTGCTCGAGCGGGCGCTGAGCGCCGACGTCGAGGCCCGGTTCCCCTCCGCCGCGGAGTTCCTCCAGGCGGTGAACCGGGCGGCCGATCCGAGCCGGGAGCCGGTGGCTGACTGGGCGCGGGCCGCGGCCCGCTGGCTCCGGGGATCTCCCCTTGACTAAATCGGGACGGGGCGCAGATTCTACCCGGCCTACGATCCTCGTGGAGCTTTTAGCACTGAATAGTGGAATCTGAGGCCCAGGCACTTCAGTTCGATGGGTCCTTCATTTTTTATGACGCGGGACAGGCCTGCGCTCATAAAAACTCGGTTGTCCGGACATCCCGGGCGCCGACGTAGTCCAACAAACATGGAGTTGGCGCAATGGCTCGCACCCTCGGCACGGTGAAGTGGTTCAACGACGCAAAAGGTTTTGGGTTCATCACTCCAGAGAATGGGGACAAGGACTGCTTTGTCCACCACACCGCGATCAAGGCGGACGGCTTCCGCAGCCTCGCCGAAGGCGATCGGGTGGAGTTCGACATCGTGCAGGGTGCGAAGGGGCCTGCCGCCGAGAACGTGACCAAGGTCAAATAGGGTCGCCGGCCAGCAAAACGAACGGGTCGCTCAGTGAGCGACCCGTTTCGTTTGGAGGTCCCTCGCGGCGCTCGGGATGACATGCGGCGCTCGGGATGATGCCGCCGCGCAGCGCGGGTGTCACTTGTGGCGGTAGATGACCCGCCCGCGGGTGAGATCGTAGGGAGAGAGGACCACGCTCACCCGATCGCCTTCCAGCACCCGGATCTTGAACTTGCTCATCTTCCCGGCGGCGTAGGCCAGGATCTCGTGACCATTCTCCAGCATGACGCGGTAGTTCCGGTCGGGTAGTACCTCGGTCACCACCCCTTCCATCTCGATTCCTTCTTCTTTTGCCATCCAGGCTCTCCCCAAGAGACACGAACATTCGGCACCGCAGCACCGGTCGGGCGTGGAATCTTGCCCACCCGGCGACGGGAAGCAACTACCATGACGGCGGCGGGAGTCGGGTCAGGGTGACGTGGCCGGGAGGCGGGAACGGATCTGCTCGATCTGTTCCTCCACCAAGCCAACCAGCTCTCCCATGAGGTCGGCGTCGAAGCTGAGCCGGGCTCCGGCGGCGCGATAGATCTCCGGCAGGCCCCGCACGGCTCCGAGCGAGAGCGCCTCCCGGTAGCGGGCCACGGCCGCTTCGGGCGATCGCAGGCTGTTGCGCCAGACTTGAAGCGCGCCGATCTGAGCGATGCCGTATTCGATGTAGTAGAAGGGGTACATGAAGATGTGGAGCTGCCGGTACCAGCGGGCGATCCGCTCCGGCTCCAGTCCGCTCCAGTCGACGCCTCGCTCGAACCGGCTTCGGATCCGGAGCCAGGCCGCGTCCCGAGCGGCCGCATCGCCGCCGTCTCCGCTGGTGTAGATCCAGGTCTGGAACGCGTCCACCGAGGCGATGTGGACCAGGCTGAGCAGGATGTCCTCGAGATGCTCCAGCCAGGCGCTCTGGTAGTCCTCCGGCGTGAAGTAGCCCACCGGCTGGACCAGGTGCGGCGCGGCCAGGAGCTCCATCGACATCGACGCCAGCTCCGCGGCCTCGGAGCCGGGGTGCCGCTGCCAGATGAGGGGCTGCGCGTGGGCGGCGAAGGCGTGGAAGGCGTGACCCGCTTCGTGCAGCAGGGTCATCACATCGTCCACCAGGCCAACCGCGTTCATGAAGATGAACGGACGGCCGCGGAAGTGGAGCGTCTCGCAGTAGCCGCCGGGTGCCTTGCCCTTCCGGCTGTCCAGGTCGAGCAGCCGCTCGTCGATCATCGTCTGGAACTCGCCCCCCAGCTTGGCGTCCACCCGGTTGAAGACCGTGCGGGCCTTGGCGACGAACTCCTCTACGCTGCCGAATGGACGCAGCGGCCCCGCTCGGTAGGGGTCTACCGCCAGGTCCCACGGCCGAAGCGACTCGAGCCCGAGCCGGGCCCGGCGGTGGGCGAGCACCCGCGCCACCGCCGGCGTCACGGCCCGCTCGACCGCCTCATGGAACCGCTCGCAGTCGGCGGGGGTGTAGTCGAAGCGGAACTTGGCCGGAAAGATGTAGTCCCGGTAATTGGCGAACCCGGCGTTCCGCGCGACCCGTTGCCGCAGCTCGTACATCCGGTCGAACAGCTCGGCCAGAGAATCGTGCTCCGCCTGGTAGGGCCCCGTGGAGGCGCGAAACGCGCGGTCCCGAATGGCCCGATCCGGGCTCTTCAGGAACGGCTGGAGCTGGGGCAGCGGGCGCTCTACTCCGTCCCACATCACCGTCATCGAACCGGTGATGCGCTGGTAGCGGGCGCTCAGCTCCTCCAACTCGGCGAAGATGGGGACGTTCTCTTCACGGAAGATCTCGATGGCGGTCCGGAAGCGCGCCAGGGTGGTGGCGAGATCCGGCGTCGAGTAGCCGCTGGCCACCAGGCGCTTGGCCAGCTCCACGCTCCGCTCCTCCATCTTGGGGAGGATCTCCATGGAGAACCGCAGGTGGTCGGCTTCCTTTTCGGGATCGGAGGTGTCGATGGTGTAAGCGATCATCGCCTGGGCCGCAGCCTCGGTCACCAGGGCCTCCAGCGTGGACCAGCTCACCAGCCAGCCCTCGGTCTTCTCCGGATCGAGCGGCCGCTCGGCGAGATCGTCAAAGTAGGGAGCGACGTCCTCCCACTTGGCCTTGGCGAAGGCGGCGGGGGTCGCGGGCAGCACCGACACGGTCACGGCAGCTCCTGATGCCTGGGGTGGCACTGACGGACCCGAAGATATAACGACGGCGGAGCGACCCTCACAGGGTCCGCTCGGTGCGATCGTAGCGGTAGTACAAGTAGGCGAGCGAGAGCGCCACCAGGGCGAGCAGAAAGACCGAGCCGACACGGTAGAGCGCATCCAGGGTGGAGAGATCGAACAGCACGACCTTCGCCACGGCCAGCCCGGCCACGGCCAGGCCGGCCACCCGGACCGGTTTGAGCGACCGCTGGAAGCCGAGCACGACCAGCGCCGCGGCGAACACCAGCCACCAGGCGCTCACCGCGAGGCCGGAGGCCAGCGTGGCCGATTCGGCGGACAGGCTCCGCAGCTCGAAATGGCGGCGGATCTCCTCGGTGACCCCGAACAGGGTCATCGCGCCCGCCGCCGCCCACAACACGGCCCGGATCAAGCGGGTGTCCTCCCGACCGGCGTCGACCCGCCAGAGTCCGGCCGCCAGGCTGACCGTGGCGGCGATGCCCCCCCACAACGCGAGCGCCCAGTGGCCAGTGAATGCGGGGTCCGCCGCCGTCCGCTGGGACAGCGCGTCGTTAAAGAGTACCTGCAGGGCCAGGAGCAGCGTGAGCAGGCCGTACCAGCGTCCGTCGGTCCGCTCGAGTCGGAAGTCCATGGCCGGCCACAGGAGCGCGAGTCCGAGAAGGGCCCAGACCTCCCGCGTTCCGTTCCAGTGCTGGGTCGCGGCGAGAGCCATGGCCGCAGCTCCGACCACGGCGAATACGCACCGCGGCCGGAGATATCCGGCAAGCAGATAGGGCAGCCCCACGATGAGGGCGACCAACCCGGTGAGCTCATCGAACCGCTCCGGCGCGAGCTGGTGAACCGCCCAGCCCAGCAACAGCGGCGTGGTGAAGAAGTAGAATGCCTCGCCCAGCGACCAACCAAGCGCCGATGCGGTGCCTGGCTCACCCTCGGCGGATGGAAATAGCGACAGGGGCAGGAGCCGCGGACGGCGCAGGGCGAACCACCAGACCGGAGCCGACAGGATCAGTCCGGCCAGCAGGATCGGCCAGGGCGCGTCCAGCCGCTCGCTCGCGGCGCGCAGCAGGGTCCATCCACCGGCGAAAGTGATCAGCCGGGTCTCCCACCAGCCCTCGCGCAAGCCGACGTGGAGTCCCACGGTCCCGCCGATCACCCCATAGATCAGGACGGCCCACGGGGCCGCCTGGTCCGCGGCTCCCACCGTGCCGACCCCGAAATAGCTCGCCGCGACGATCAGCATGGCGACCCGCCACCTCCGCTCCGCCGCGACCAGACCGAGGCCCGCCGCCATGCTCGCGAGATAGAGGAGCAGCAAGTTGGCGTTGGAGCGATTGCTGCCGAGGAGGACCGGGGCGAAGAAGGCGCCGAGCGCCGCGGTGGCGCCGAGCGCCTCGACGTCGATCGCGTACGCGATCATCGCCAGCGCCACCGAGACCAGCGCGAGACCAACGATGCCGGTGCCGGACGGGAGCACGTCGTAGAGCCGGGAGGCCGCCCACACGCTCAGATAGATGATCCCCGCGCCGGCGCCCACCAGCGCCGCTCCGTAAGTGCGGTAGCGCGGGTGCAGCCGCCAGCCGATCGCACCGGTCACGACTCCGGCAACGACTCCACCCACGCAGCGCATCGCCGGCGTGATCCAGTTTCGCTCGAAGGAGAGCTTGAGCAGATACCCCGCCGCGACCACCAGCGCGGTGACCCCGATGGCAAGAAATACCCGCTGGCCGATCCATTGCTCGGAGGTGAGTCCAGGACGGCCCGAGGCCGGGTCAGCTCCGGCGGTCGATGGCGTCCGGGACGGACCGGCCGCGCGAACGCCTGGGATCGGGCGTGCCGGTGCTGGGGGAACGGCTCCGAGTGGGCCAGCCGGCCGGGCAGCCGGTGAGAGGTCCGACGCCCGAGTCTCCGGCGGCGCAGGCTCCTGAGTCGGAGCCGCCGGGACGGATGGAGCCGAGGCGGACGGAGCTGGGGCGGACTGAGCCGGGACGGACGGAGCCGGGACGGACGGAGCCGAGGCGGCGAGCCGCCGGATCAGCGACTCCAGCACCGCCACTCGTTGCTCCAGCCGGTCGATTCGATCGTCGCTCATGAGACGGCGGCTCCTTTGTGCGAAGGGCGGGAGGGCGGTAAGGGCGGTAAGGACGGAAAAGGCGGGAAGGTCCCCGCACCGCCTCAATACACCCGCATCCCAGCTCAACCACCATCCTCCCGTCTTTCCCGTCCTTACCGTCTTTTCCGTTCTTACCGCCCTTACCGCCCTTACCGCCCTCCCGCCCCTCCCGCCCTTCGTTCAGTCCCGCGGCGGAGGCAGCCGGACCGCCATGAGCCCGACCAGCCCCACGTACCCGCCCGCCACATAGAACGGCCACCCGTGCCCCAGCCGCTGGAACAGCGACGTGGCGAGCAAGGGCGCCGCCACCCGGCTGATCCCCGCGAACGTCTGAGCGACCCCCATCGTCGTTCCCAGCTCTCGTGGATCGGAGTAGCGGGACATGAGGGACGTGGTCGCCGGAAACAGCAGCGCCGTGCCGATCGGCACCAGCGGGATGACCGCCGCAAGGCCCCAGAGCGAGCGGGGCTGGGGATAGAGAATCAGGCCGAGCACGAGGAGCACGGTACCGATCCGCATCGCCGCGGCCTCGCCGACCCGGTCCACGATCGGCCCGAGCAGCACGCTGCGCATCACGAAGGAGAGGATCCCGACATACAGAAATACATAGCCGATGGTGGTCTCGTCGAGGGCGAACTCCGCGCCGAGATACAGCGCGATCACCGAGGTCATGGAGGAAAAGGCCAGCATTCCCACCGCGTAGATCCAGAGGAATCGGGCCACCGGCTCCATCGGGTGTCGCACCGCCGTCCAGGCGGGATGCCACAGTGGCCGGTGCGCCGGGGGAGCGTCCCGGTGTGTCCGGCGTGATTCGGGCAGCCAGCGCCAGGCGAACCCGACGTTGGTGAGGCAGAGCGCGGCGGCCACCAGTCCCGGTGCGGTCCGCCCGAAGTGGGCCGAAAACGAGCCGATCACCGGCCCCACCATGACGCCGGCGGATGTGGCCGCCGACAGCCAGCCCAGGGCGCGGGCCCGATCCTTGGGCTCCATGGTGTCCGCCACGTAGGCCTGCGCCACGCCGGTGGTGCCGCCGCCGGCGCCCTGCACGATGCGGGAGGCGAACAGGAGCCATACCGTGTCGGCGAAGCCGAAGACGACGTAGGCTAACGCCGACGCGGACAGACCGATCAACAGGGCCGGCCGGCGCCCATAGCGGTCCGATACCCGGCCCCAGAGTGGCGCGGCCAGAAGCTGCGCGATGGAGAACGACGCGATCAGCTGGCCCACCGTCTCCGCCGTGGCGTGCAGCCTGAGCGCGTAGAACGGCAGCAGCGGAAGCACGATCATGAAGCCGATCATGTCCACGAAGTTGACGGCGATCAGGACCGATAGCCGCTGGAATTTGCCTCTGTTGCCGGTAGCGGGCGCCGTCATCCCCCGCCCCCGCGCTCCGCGCCGAGCGCGAAGACGGCGGCACTGACCAGCATCAGCACCACACCGTACGCCGCCGCCACGCCGACGTCGGACTGACGCAGGCTGGAGAGGATCTCCATCGAGATCGGCCGGGTATCGTAGGTGTACAGCACGATGGAGGTCACGAAGTCTCCGAAGGCCGTGACGAACGCGAGGCTCGCCCCTGCCAGCAGCGCGGGCCGGAGCAACGGCAGGGTGACCCGGCGCAGCGTGCGCCAGCGTCCGGCGCCCAGCGTGGCCGCGGCTTCGTCCAGCGACGAATCCAGCGCTCGCACTCCGGCCAGGATGGCTCGGCTGGTGATCGGTAGGTTCCGTACGAGATAGGCCAGCGGGAGGATCCAGATGGTGCCGACCAGGATGAATCGCCCCGCCAAGGGCGCCCGCACGCTGAACGCCGTCGCGATCGCAATGGCGAAGACGGTCCCCGGCACCGCCCAGGGGAGGGCCAGCAGCCCCTCGACCAGCCGGGCGCCGCGCACCCGCCGGCCGACGCCCAGCAGGCCGGCCAGCAGCGCGATCCCCACCGCCGCCGCCGTCGCGCCGCTGCCCAGCCATAGGCTGTTGAGCAGCGGCCGGCTGCGCACTGGATCGGTCACCAGCGTCAGGTAGTTCCGCAGGGTATACGCCGGCGGAAGCGGCTCCGTGGTCCAGGTGCCCACCGGAACGAACGAGACCAGCAGCAGCGTGAGATGGGGCAGGAGCAGAAACCCAGCGAGCCCCCAGGCCACCACCGCGAGCATGATGCGGACGCCCGGTCGGCGCACCGGCACCCGGGCGGGCCCGCTTCCCTTCCGACCTCCCGGAGCATCCGGTGCCCGGCCGCCGCGCAGCAGCAAGAGCGCGAGCAATGCCACAAGGGTGAGCGAGATCGTCTCCACCATCGCCAGTTCGTTCTCGCCGTTCAGGCGGGTGGCCACGATCTGGGTGGTCATCACCCGGAACCCGCCGCCGAAGATGTATGGCGCGCTGAACGAGGCGAGCGACGTCATGAAGGTGAGCAGGGCGGCGCCGCCCAGGGCCGGATAGAGATGCGGCAGCACGACCTGGCGCAGCCGGCGCCAGCGGCTCGCCCCCAGGCTGGCCGCGGCCTCCAGCAGGGAGGCGTCGAGGGAGCTCAGCGCGGCGCGGGTGAAGAGATAGAAGTACACGTACATCGAGTAGGCATGGACCAGGAGGATCGCGCCGGCGCCCTCGAGCCGCCAGGGCGGCTCCTCCAGGCCGAGCACGTGTTGCACCAGCAGCGAGACGAAGCCGCTCTCGCCGTAGAGGAAGAGAAACGCCAGCACGCCCACCAGCGGCGGGAGCACCGCCGGCAGCGCCACCAGCCCGCTCAGCACCCGCCCGCCGGGGAGATCGTACCGGCCGAAGAGCAGCGCGAGCGGAATGCCGATCGTGGCTGCCAGCACCACGCTGGCGAGCGAGATCCAGAGACTCCCCCAGAGCGCGCGCCACTCGGTCGGCCGGTGGAGGAAGACTCGGACGAAGTCGAGCGTCCAGCCGCCGGGACCCCGGAGCCCTTCCACCAGCACCAGCAGCAGCGGGTAGACCACGAGCCAGAGCAGGAGGACGAGAATGCCGGCCGCCACAGCCTGGCGGCGCTGATCGCCCGTCATGTCTCGTCCAGCGGAAAGAGGTGGATGCCCCCGCCCTCCCGGCGGCTCGGCATGATGCCGACCCGCGCGCCAGGCTCCACCGCGTGCGGCGGGGCCGCCACCTCCACGCCGGCTCCCTCGTCGGTCACCGCGCGAAAGAGCGCGGAGGGCCCGACGAAGCGGCGGCCGGTGATGGTGGCCGGGACCGCCCCGGCATCCGGCGGGGTGAGCCGAACCGCTTCGGGCCGGACCAGCATCATCGCGCGGCCGGGGGCCACCGCGGGGCGGCCTGGCCCGGCATCGATCTCCCACTCGACGCCCCCGATAGCGATCCGCACGCCACGCGGGGCCGGACCGAGGACGGTCACCTCGAGCGTGCTGGAGCGGCCGATGAAGCCGCCCACGAACGCGTTCGCCGGGGCGCCGTAGAGCTCATCGGGTGTTCCCAGCTGCTCCAGCCGGCCCTGCCGCAGCACGGCCACGCGGTCGCCGAGCTCGAAGGCCTCGTCCTGCTCGTGAGTCACCAGCACCGTCGTGATGCCGACCCGGTGGATCAGCTCGCGGATCTCGCGCCGGGTCCGCTCACGGAGCGTGGGATCCAGGTTGGAGAGGGGCTCGTCCAGCAGCAGGACCCGCGGCTCCGGTGCGAGCGCTCGGGCCAGGGCGACCCGCTGCTGCTGTCCGCCGGACAGCTGGCCGATCCGCCGCCGCTCGTATCCCGCCAGGTCCACCAGCTCCAGCGCCCGCGCTCCCCGCGCATCCAGCTCCTGTCCCCTGAGGCCGAGCGACTGGAGACCGAAGGCGACGTTCTCACCCACGTCCAGATGGGGAAACAGCGCGTAGTGCTGGAACACCATCCCGAAGCGACGGGCGACGGGCTCCACCCGAGTCACGTCCTCCCCGTCCACCAGCACCCGTCCGGCGTCCGGCGTCTCGAAGCCGGCGAGCAGGCGTAGCGTGGTGGTCTTGCCGCTGCCGCTCGGCCCCAGCAGCGCCACCATCTCGCCCCGCGCGAGCGAGAGCGAGAGCCGGTCGACGGCGAGCAGGCCGTCGAACCGCTTCACCAATCCTTCCAGCCGAAGGAAGCCGGTCACCGACCCGACTCGCCTCCGGTCCCCCGGACATGGCGGTCCCAGTAGCTCATCCACGCGGCTCCGTTCGTGGCCAGCAGGCCCCAGTCCATATCGGCCACCCGCATCTCGCTGTCCACCTCGGCGACCCACGCCGGGACCGATGCGGCAGGCAGATCCCGCCTGGCCGGCAGCCGGAACACGCCGGTGGCGGCGAGCAGCTCACCCCGGTCACTTCCGACGAAATCGATGAAGGCGCGGGCCGCATCGGGGTGACGACACCCCCGCACCAGGCCGACGGCATCGTCGATCACCACGGTGCCGCTCCGGGGAAAGACGTAGTCGAACGGCATGCCCTTGGCGCGGTCGATCAGGATGTCCGGGAGGTCCCACAGGGTGACGAGCCCTTCGGCGCGAGCCAGCCGCTGCTCCAGGATCGCGGGGTTGAGCGTGTAGGCCTTGGTCTGCCCGTCCAGTCGGCGGAGCCAGGCCATCCCGCGGGCCGTGTCACCGGTCTCCCGGATGCTGCGCACCAGGATGAGACCCCAGATCGCCCGCATGGTGCCGCTCGCCATGGGGTCACGGATCAGCACCTTGTCATGCCACCGGGGATCCAGGACATCGTCCCAGTCCTTGGGCGCGTCCGCCCGACTCACCATGCGGTTGTTGAAGGCGATCACCGCCGGGGTGCGATACACCGGGTAGTAGAGGTCCCCCGGCCCCACTCCTCCCGGTCCCACGCGGCCGGCCCAGGCAGGCCGATACGGGGCGAGGAGGGAATCATGCACGCCCCGGTCGAACGTCGTGGTCGGTCCGCCGAACCAGACATCCGCCTGCGGGTTCACCCGCTCGAAGCGCAGCCGGTCGAGGATCTCCTGCGAGCCCATGTCGAGCCAGCGCACGTCGATCTCCGGATGCTCCGCCTCGAAGGCCCGCTCCAGCAGGGTGAGCTGGTCCCGGCCGTGGGGCGAGTACAGCACGACGGGCGTCCGGCCGTCACCGCGGCAGGCGAGGACCTGCAGTACCCAGAGGGAGAGGAGCCATACCGGGCGCGCCCGCAGGCCGGGACGATTCCGTCGAGGCACCTACGGCCGCCGCTGTGAGCGCAGCGCGAGGAGGTTGGCGAAGAGCCGGAAGGCCCCCGGCACCCCGGCCGGAAGCTGCCGGAAGAAGCTGAGCCCGGTGTACACGTAGGTTCCTTGCCCGAACCGCGCCACGAGCAGGCCACCCTCCAATGGAGCTTCGCCCGGATCGTGGGTCTCGAGCACCGGGCGGTAGTGCGCATCCCAGCTCCGGGCGAAGTAGAGTCCGCGCTCCTGCACCCAGCCTTCCCAATCGGCGGTGCCGAGCCGGTTGGGAATCCCCATGACCGGGTCCGCGGAGGTGACCGCGGTGACCGGCGCGCGCTCATCGGTGACTCGGTCGTGCTCCACCGCGCCGCCGCCAGGCCGAAGCGGCGGTCCCCCGACCGTCAGGGGATAGGGAGCAAATCCTCTCTGGAAATAGACCAACTGCTGGTACTGCACGATGACCAGCCCGCCCCGGAGGGCGAAGTCGAGCAGCCGATCATTGTGCTCGACCAGGGCGGTGTCGGTCTCGTAGGCGCGCGGCCCGATGACGATGGCGTCGTACCTGTCGAGATTCTCATGCTCGATCGCGGCGCCGTCGAGCAGGGTGAGCGGCACGCCCACGTCGCGCAGGGCCTCGGGCACCCGGTCGGCGGCGCCGCGGACGTAGCCGACCCGCGTGAGCGGCGGCAGCCGGAGCGCGGCGCTCCGGACCATGGCGACGGCTGGACGAGTGTAGCTCCGCGGCCGGATGTGGGGGTAGTCAACCGTGAAGACCCCCAGATCGTATCGATGTCCGCTGCTGTCACGGGCGATCGCGCGGAGCACGACCGCACCCGGCGCCCGTCTCGCGGGCGGCCGCACCTCGAACGCGTAGGTCTCCCGCTCATCCTCCCGAGTGAGGCGGAACGGCCGCGGCTTTCCGGCGTTCCAGCCCGCAGGGAGCTCGAGTCCCACAGTGCCCGCCGTGGTGTCGCGCGCGCCGTGGGTCAGCGTGACGGTAAAGCGCCGCGGCGCCGGCGATGCGATGGACCACAGCTCGGAGCCCGGATCCAGCTTCACATCCACCCTGGGCACGACCTGTACGGGGCGCCGCACCTCGCCCCTGGCCTGATCGTTCACCCGCAGCGCAAGCTCCCGGCTGAACCAGTGCGCGTCGTTCCTCTGGAACACGGCCAGCGGCGTCGAGGAGTCGAACGGCTGCCCCCGCGCGGCCGGCGGACTCCGGCTCCAGTCGTACAGCGCGCCCTCCAGCGGACGCCGCAGGAAATACGGCACCGTGGGCGACGCCGTGTCGGGTACCCGGAGCGTCGCCCCGACCTGGGCAACCGCACCAGGAGCGATCGAGCCTGCCGATCCCGTGTCCATCTCCACCGACCAGCCGCCGCGGGACGCGATGGACGGCCGCACGACCTGCCGAACCGGGCCCGCGTTCCACACCGCCAGCGTAGCAGCGACCCGCTCGCCCGGAACTACCCGGTCATCGTCGCTGGTGGCGTCGCCCACCACCCTGGCCGCGATCGCCTCGGCCCGCAGCGCCCGCCGGAGCTGCTCCGCCTGTTCCGGCGCGAGGCGGGAGCCGCCGGCACCGTCGGTCGCGTCCGCGGCCCCTCCAGCTACGTCCGCCTCCGCCCGCCGGAGCAGCTCCGCCGCGGCCGCGAGATCGTTGCCGTCCGCAGCCGCCCTGGCGCTGTCCACTCGGGCGGCGAAGCGCTCACGCGACCGTCGGCCACCGGCATCGTCCACGTTGTTCCACGGCATCGCCGTCATGCTGGTGTCCAGGCCGCCGAACAGCGCGTTGGTCCCGCCGCCGGTACGATCCTGCAGCAACGCGAGGCGCACCTCCGAAGGGCCGATCCCCTGCAGCCGGCCCATGTCCTGGGAGCGGTGCAGGCTGCGTCCCGCCATGGCGATCTGGTGGAACGACTTGCCGAGCAGTGGATCGAGCGCCCCGCCGTTCAAGGTGAGAGTCGTCGCCGTGGTGTCGAAGCGGGTGCTGCGGTAGAGCTTGAGCGGGGTCCAGGGATCGAGGTGCTCCTCCCGCGCCAGCTCGGGGAAGCGAGTGGAGTCACCCGCGACCTGGAAGGCCTCCTGCGCCACCCATCCGGCCGCCTGATGCTGGCCGTGCCCATCGCGCGGTGTGCCGCTGAAGATGGAGACGACGATCTGGGGCCGGAACCGGCGGACGATCCGCACCACGTCCTTGAGGATGGTATCCCGGGGCCAGTGCTGCCAGGTCTCATCCTGCGTCTTGGAGAACCCGAAATCGTAGGCCCGGGTGAAGAACTGGCGGGCCCCATCGAGGCGCCGCGCCGCCAGCAGCTCCTCGGTGCGGATCAGTCCGAGCGCCTCACCCAGCTCCGCCCCGATCAGATTCTGTCCCCCCTCGCCGCGATTGAGCGACAGGTACGCCGCTTCCGCTCCGAGGCCGCGGACCAGGACGGCCAGGAGCTCGGTGTCCTCGTCGTCGGGGTGCGCGCCGATCATCAGCACCCGCTTGTAGTGCCCCAGTAGCCGCAGCTCCTGCTGCAGCGCTACGGTGCCGCCGGTCGATGGCGGCTCCAGCTGCGCCCGGCTGGATGAAGGGAAGAGCACGAGAAGGAGGGACGCGCACGTGACGGTGAGCGGAGAGCGACGCACAGACCCCGGCCGTGGATGATGAGGCGGAACCTAATCCCGTCCCGGACCCCCCTCTAGGGGCTCAGTGGAGGGGGGCCGCGCCGAGTGGGGTGTCCTGGATCGACCGGCGCAGGTCCGGATGCCGGCGCCAGAGGTAGAGTCCCATGCAGAGCGAGGCCAGGGTGTTGGCGCAGATCACCGCCCAGAACGGGAACAGCTCGCTGGTGCGCTCCGAGAGCACCTCCAGCAGGCCCCAGAAAAGAAACTCCAGCACCAGAAAGACCGGCACGAAGGCGTAGCGGACGACCGAGTTCCCGGTGCCCCAGTGCACCAGCGCCACCAACCCCATGCCGATCAGAGCGAACACGATGAAGTGGAAGGCGGTGTACAACAGGATGGCGCCGAAGATGAGATGGTGGGTATCGGGAGTCTTGTCGCCGAAGAGCACGACCTGGCCCAGCAGACTGGGCGTCTGGAAGGGGTGTCCCGCCAGCACGTCGAGGATCAGAAACCAGACCGCGACGACGAGCCCACCGATGAGTCCGACGTCGGTGCCTTCGCCGATGATTGAATGGCGAGAGTCCGCCATGAGGGCCTCCCCGCACACGCGGAGCAGGGAGCGCCCGAACCGAAGCTGGGAAGAGGAGCCTCGGTGAGCGCCCCTCGAGTCGTGTGTTCCCCGGCGCCGGCGTTCCGGGCCGAGGCCCGCGGGCTCGAAACCGCGGGGCTGCACTAAGTGCAGCTATCGAAACAGTGTCGCCTCCGGGCGCGCCGCGCAAGCGGGGTGGCGGCGCCTCACCGGCCCTGGCCGGGCTCCGGGGGCTGCGGCACGATGTGGCCCCGGTCGCCGGTGCTCACCCGGAGGAGGCTGCTCCCCTCGCGCCCTGGCAGCGGGGACAGGGACAGACCCGCCGGAGGCGCTCGAAGGTGTAGATCCCCGTGGCGTGGCCGTCGCTCCACTGCACCTTCAGCCCGTAGGCGCCCACCAGCGCCACGCTCAGCGGCCGAACGTCGAGCGGTACCCGCGCCGGATCGAGCAAGGGCACCCCGGTCATCTCCTCGACACAGGCGGCGCAGGGACACGCCAGACGCAACCATCTCGCGGGGTAGAACCCCACGTGGCCGGCCTGGTCCCACTCGATGCGAAGGCCGTCGTCGCTGCGGTTGATGGCGTACGGGATGGGTAAAGGCGCCGGCGTGCTCATGCCTGGAAAATAGCGATTATACTTGGAACCGACGGCGAACCCTCACCCTGCAGAGTCATGCCCACTCAGAGCGCCAACCCTTTCGGCACCCGCGCGACACTCCAACTCGGCGGCGAGACTGCCGTGGTCTATCGCCTTCCCGAGCTCGGTCGCCAGGGCCTCACCCGGCTCGATCGCCTGCCCTTCTCCATCCGCATCCTCCTGGAGAACGCGCTGCGGCACTGCGGACGAGGGGTGGTTTCCGAGGCGCACGTCGAGGATCTGGCCGCGTGGAGCCCCGCACGCACCCGCCGGGGCGAGGTGCCGTTCATGCCGGCGCGGGTGGTGCTCCAGGACTTCACCGGGGTGCCCTGCGTGGTCGATCTCGCGGCCATGCGGGACGCCATGGCCCGGATGCGGGGCGATCCCAGCCGGATCAACCCGGTGGTCCCCTGCGATCTGGTCATCGACCATTCGGTGCAGGTCGACTACTTCGGCTCCGACCGCGCGCTCAAGCTCAATGTGGCGCTCGAGTTCGACCGCAACCGCGAGCGGTACCAGCTGCTCAAGTTCGCCCAGCGCGCCTTCGACGACTTCCGCGTGGTTCCTCCCGGCACCGGCATCGTGCATCAGGTGAACCTGGAGTACCTCGCCCCCGTGGTGCAGCTTCGCCGCCAGTTCGATGAGCTCACGGCCTATCCCGATACCCTGGTCGGGACCGATTCGCACACCACCATGATCAACGGGCTCGGCGTGCTGGGCTGGGGCGTCGGGGGGATCGAGGCGGAGGCGGTGATGCTGGGCCAGCCCTATTTCATGCTGATTCCCGAGGTGATCGGGATGAAGCTGACTGGTGAGCTGCCGGTGGGGACCACGGCGACCGACCTGGTGCTGCAGGTCACCCAGCTCCTGCGCAAGAAGGGCGTGGTGGACAAGTTCGTCGAGTTCTACGGCCCGGGCCTTTCCAGCCTGGGCCTGGCCGACCGGGCCACCATCGCCAACATGGCCCCGGAGTACGGCGCCACCATGGGCTTCTTCCCGGTCGATGCCGAGACGGTGCGCTACCTGGAGCGGACCGGGCGGAGCCGCAAGGTGGTGGAGCGGGTGGAGCGCTACTGCCGGGAGCAGGGGCTCTTTCGTACCGACACCACCCCGGACCCGGAGTTCACCGACACGCTCGAGCTGGACCTCTCGACGGTGGTCTCCAGCCTGGCGGGCCCGCGGCGACCGCAGGACCTCGTCCCGCTCACCGAGCTCAAGCGGAACTTCATCGTGAATCTGCCCGGGCTCATGAGCGTCAACGTGCCCGCCGACCGGAAGGAGTTGGCCCAGAGCGCCTATTCCCGCTGGGTGGGCGAGGGCGGTGCCAACGTGACCATCGGGGACAAGGGCGGCGGCTCCGCCCAGGCCACGGCCACCGCCGATCCCGACGCACCGCCGATCGTGAAGGGTCAGATCGACGGCACCGACATCACCCTGCACGACGGCGCCGTGGTCATCGCCGCCATCACCAGTTGCACCAACACCTCCAATCCGTCGGTGATGATCGGCGCCGGGCTGCTGGCACGGAAAGCCGTCGAGCGCGGGCTCATGACCAGGGCCTGGGTCAAGACCAGCCTGGCACCCGGATCCCGGGTGGTGACCGATTATCTCAACGGCTCCGGCTTGCTCCGCTACCTCGAGCAGCTTCGCTTCAACACCGTGGGCTACGGCTGCACCACTTGCATCGGCAACAGCGGGCCACTGCCCGAGACCGTGGCGCGGCTGATCGACGAGCACTCGCTGGTGACCGCCGCGGTCCTCAGCGGCAACCGTAACTTCGAGGCGCGGGTCCATCCCCAGGTGCGGGCCAACTATCTCGCCTCACCGATGCTGGTGGTGGCGTTCGCCCTGGCTGGACGGGTGGACATCGACCTCTCGCGCGAGCCCCTGGGCACGGGCAAGGACGGGAAGCCGGTGTACCTCCGGGACATCTGGCCCACCGCCGCCGAAGTGCGCGAGGCGATGGCCCAGTCGCTCAAGCCTGAGCTCTTCGAGCACCGCTATGGACAGGTGTTCGAGGGAGACGAGACCTGGCGGTCGCTGAGCGTGCCGTCGGGGAGCCGCTACGCCTGGGACCCCGGCTCGACCTACGTCCAGGAGCCGCCGTTCTTCACCGATCTCCCGCCCGACCCGCCACCCCTCAGCGACTTGGCAGGCGCACGGGTCCTGGCGGTGCTGGGCGACTCCGTGACCACCGATCATATCTCGCCGGCCGGTTCCATTCCCAAGAACGGCCCCGCCGCCGCGTACCTGCGGGAGCACGGCGTAGAGCAGGCGGACTGGAACACCTTCGGCTCCCGGCGCGGCAACCACGAAGTGATGATGCGCGGGACCTTCGGCAACGTGCGCATCATCAACCATCTGGTAACGGGACGGGAGGGCAACTGGACGCTTCACTTCCCCTCGGGCGAAGTGATCTCGATCTACGACGCCGCCATGCGGTATCAGGCGGCCGGCACGCCGCTGATCATCCTCACCGGCAAGGAGTACGGCACCGGCTCCAGCCGGGACTGGGCTGCCAAGGGCCCCGCCCTGCTCGGCGTCAAGGCCATCATCGCGGAGAGCTACGAGCGGATCCACCGCAGCAACCTGGTTGGGATGGGAGTGCTCCCGCTGGCCTATGCACCCGGCAGCGACCGGGCATCGCTCGGGCTCACCGGCACCGAGACGTTCAGTATCAGCGGCATCGCGGAGGGGCTGGAGCCGGGCGGAACCGTGCGGGTCACCGCGCGCGACGAGACGGGCCGGGAGACCGTCTTCCCCGCGACCGTCCGGCTCAACTCAGCGGTGGAGCTGGACTACTACCGGCACGGCGGCATTCTGCAGCGGGTGCTGCGGCAGTTTGTCGGGGAAGGGCGGCGGGGGCGGTAAGGACGGGAAGGACGGGAAGGACGGGAAGGACGGGAAGGACGGGAAGGACGGGAAAGCGAAAGGGTCGGAGAAGTAAAAAGGAAAGGCGGAAGGCCCATGTTTCGAGCCTTACCGCCCTTCCCGTCTTTACCGCCGCCGCCCTTGTCTTACGCCACCAGATCCCGCAGCCGATCGCCGGTCTCGCCTTCCCGAAGCCGCAGCAGCGCGCGGTCCCGGAGCTGGCGGATCCGCTCGCGGGTGACGCCCATCATGCGACCGATCTCCTCCAGCGTTCGGCTGTTCCCGTCGTCCAGCCCGAAGTAAAGCCGGAGCACCTTCGCGTCGCGCGGGGGGAGCGCCGCCAGGGCCGCCTCGATGTCCCGAGTCTGGCTGTTGGCCATGGTGCTCATGTCGGTGCTTTCCTGCTCCCCGCTGGTGAAGCGCTCGATCCGCTCGTTGCCCTCGCCGTCCCGGGTGGGGTGGTCGAGCCGCACGGCCTCGGAGTTGAGCGCGCTCAGCGAGCGCACCGCCTCCACGGTGAGCCCGGTGGCGCGGGCCAGCTCCTCGGTGGTGGGCATGCGGCCGAGCCGGTCCTTGAGCAGCGTGGTGGTGCGGCCGAGCCGGCTCAGATCCGCGGTCCGATTGAGTGGCACCCGCACCGGCCGGCCGTGGCGCGCGATGGCGGCCTGCACTGCCTGGCGGATCCACCACACGGCGTAGGAGATGAACTTGACGCCGCGGTCGGGATCGAACTTCCGGGCGGCCGTCATCAGCCCCAGGTTGCCCTCGCCGATCAGGTCGACCAGCGGGACGCCCCGATTCTGGAACTTCTTGGCCACGGAGACTACGAATCGCACGTTGTGCCGGGCAAGCCTTTCCTGGGCGGCGATGTTTCCCTTGTACGCCTTGCGGGCCAGCTCCATCTCCTCTTCACGATTGAGCAGTGGGACCCGACTGATCTCGTCGAGATACAGGTCCAGACTTTCGCGGCCTTCATCGATTGCACGAGCGATCTGCGCCGGTCGCACCGGGCGACGCTTGGCACGCGCCTTCATGGTCACGCTATTTGCCTCCTCCAGGACTCCCGTCCCCCCACAGTATACCAGCCAAGGAATCAGAGGCCGTGTGATAGTAAGACGGGCCAATATAGCATGTAAGATGCTCAAAATCAACACCTTACGTAAAGCTTGACGTTGATGGTAGTTGCGCTGATAGGCACGGGGGTGCACGATAGGAAGGAGTAGCAGAAGATCATACTGCTGGTTTGGCAGTCAAGCCCACCTCCCCGTAGCCGATACGTCCCCCCGCCGCCGGGCTCGCCCCGCTCCGAGGGCCTAGCCTACTCGTTCTTCTTGCCGCTCATCCCCGGCATTTCCTCCGGCGTCTCGGTGATGGACGAAGTGGCGCCGTCGCCGTCCCGCAACCGCTCGATGTCGTGGTGCTTGCCCGTCGACTTCACCATGCCGAACGAAAGGGCGGGATCCACCCAGCTGTCGGTCTCGTACTTGGCGCTGTGGTAATGCTTGCTGTTGAAGGTCCCCGCCGGCACGGTGACCTTCTCCGGCCCGACCAGCGTGACCTCGTCGCAGATGTTGCCGAACACCGACTTCTTCTGCAGCTGGCCCCGGATCATGCCCAACATCATCCCGTTCATCTTCATCGCCGGACGGTCGCCAGGCTTCATGATCACCTCCTGCACGTCCCCGATCTGGTCCAATGCGCCCGGGACGAGCATCTGATACACCATGTTCTTCTTGGGATCGGTTTCGTTGGTCATCTTCATCTCCAGCCAGCGATAGTCGCCGCCTGGTCGCTTCTCCGCGCCCACCACGGCGTAGCGCAGGAGGTACTTGTCCTTCTGGTCATAGAGTGCCTGATACTCGACCCACTTGCCCACGGCGGGCACCCGCATCACATCCTTGCAGGCTTCCTGCGCCCGGAGCGCGGGCACGATGGTCAGGAGGGTGGCAACGGTGAGCGTTATCGGTCGTGTGCGTCGCATGATCTGATCCTCGGCCGCGGCTAGACGTTCTTGACCTCCGCCACCAGCTTGGTGAGGGACGCCTTCGCATCGCCGAACAGCATGGAAGTCTTGGGGTCGTAGAACAGCTCGTTCTCGATACCGGCAAATCCGGTGTTCATGCTCCGTTTCATCACGATGACATGCTTCGCCTGGTCCACGTTGAGGATAGGCATGCCGTAGATCGGGCTGGAGCGGTCGCTGCGGGCGGCCGGGTTCACCACGTCGTTGGCCCCGATGACCAGGGCCACGTCGGCGTGGGCGAACTCGCCGTTGATCTCCTCCATCTCCTTGAGCTTGTCGTACGCAATGTTGGCCTCTGCCAACAGCACGTTCATGTGCCCCGGCATCCGGCCGGCGACGGGGTGGATCGCGTACTTCACGTCGCCCCCGTTCTTCTCCACCAGGTCCGCCAGCTCCCGGACCTGGTGCTGCGCCTGGGCCACCGCCAGGCCGTACCCCGGCACCACGATCACGTGTTGCGCGTAGGCCAGTTGGATGGCCGCGTCCTCGATGGAGATCGGACGCACCGTCAACCCGGTGGCGGTCTTGGTGGAGGCCAGTCCGCCCGCGCTCCCGAAGGCGCCGAACAGGACGTTGCCGAAGGAGCGGTTCATCGCCTTGCTCATGATGATCGAGAGGATGAAGCCCGAGGCTCCGTCCAGCGCGCCGGCGATGATCAGCACGTTATTGCCGATGGCGAAGCCGGTGGCCGCGGAGGCCAGCCCGGCGTAGGAGTTCATCAGGGAGATGACCACCGGCATGTCGGCCCCGCCGATGGGGAGCACCAGGAGGAAGCCGAAGACGAAGCTGAACAGCACCATGCTGTAGAACAGCGCCGGGTGCCCCGGATGCACGATCAGAAAGGCGAAGATCGCCAGGGTGAGCGCGAAGAGGCCGATGTTCGCCAGGTTCTGCCCCGGGTAGGTCACCGGCCGGCCGGTGATGAACTCCTGGAGCTTGCCGAACGCCATGAAGCTCCCGCTCACCGTGAGCGCCCCGAACACCACCTCGAACCCGAGCGCGGCCATCTTGGGGCCCTCGACCCCGCCGTGCGACATCGCCGTGTAGTACTCCGCGATGCCCACCAGGGTGGCCGCGAGTGCGCCGAACATGTGAGAGATCGCGATCCGCTGCGGCATCGCCGTCATCGGCACGAACATGCCGAGGGGATAGCCGATCACCGTGCCGATTAGGAGGCCGGCGATGATCCAGTCGTAGCGCACGATCTCGTGGTTCACCAGCGTGCCCACGATCGCCAGCAGCATGCCTACCGCGGCCTGGTTCATCCCCCGCCGCGCCCGGTCGGCGCGGGTGAGACTCTTGAGACCCAGAATGAAGAGGACCGAGGCCGCCAGATAGGTGGCCTGGATGAAGAGCTCCCGCGCCGTCACGGCTTGACCTGGGGCGGGCTGTCCTCCCGCTTGAACATCCTCAGCATCCGGTCGGTGATGAGAAAGCCGCCGACCACGTTGATGGTGGCCGCGGTGACCGCCACGAAACCGAGGATGGTGCTGACCCGGTTCCGGTCCGCGCCGGCGGCCACCAGCGAGCCCACCAGCGAGATCGCCGAGATGGCGTTGGTGGCGGACATGAGCGGCGTGTGCAGCAGCGGCGGCACCTTGGTGATGACCAGGTACCCGACGAAACCGGCGAGCACGAATACGTAGAGCTCGATAATGGCGGTGCCGGACATCTCATTTCCTCCGGAGTTCGCCCTCGTGGACCACGACCATGGCGCCGGTGATCTCATCGGCCAGGTCGAGCACGAGCGCGCCGTCCTTGAGCAGGTGCTGGAGCAGGGTCAGCAGGTTTCGGCTGTACATCTGACTGGCATGCAGCGGCAGCGAGCTCGCCAGATTGGCGGGCCCCAGGATCCGGACGTCGTGGGCGACGACGGTCTCGCCCAGGCGGGTGAGGTCGCAATTCCCCCCGGTCTCCGCCGCCAGGTCCACGATGACCGAGCCAGCCCGCATCGAGCCGACCATCTCCTCGGTGATGAGGCGCGGCGCCGGGCGGCCGGGGATCTGCGCCGTCGTGATGACCAGGTCCATGTCCTTGATGTGGCGGCCGACGGCCTCCAGCACCTTGCGCTGCTGCTCCTGGGCCAGCTCGGTAGCGTACCCGCCCTGGCCTTCCGCGCTCACCTGCTCCGCCTCCACGAAGCTGGCGCCGAGACTGTGGATCTGCTCCTTGACCACCGCCCGGACGTCGAACGCGGAGACGATCGCCCCCAGCCTTCGCGCGGTGGCGATGGCCTGGAGCCCGGCGACCCCGGCGCCGAGGACGAAGGTCTTGGCCGGGGCCAGGGTGCCAGCCGCCGTGGTGAGCATGGGGAGCAACCGGGGCAGCCGGGTGGCGCCGAGCAGTACCGCCTGGTAGCCGGCCACCGTGGCCTGGGAGGAGAGCGCGTCCATCGACTGGGCGCGGGTGATCCGGGGAACCAGCTCCATGCTGAGCGCCGTGACGTTGCGGGCGGCGAGATCGGCCAGCAGCTCGGCGCTGGCGGCCGGCGCCAGAAAGCTGACCAGCGTGCTGCCGGCCCGAAGCGCGCCCACCTCCTCGGCGGAGGGTTTCTGGACCTTGAGCACCAAGTCGGCCTGCCCCAACACCGCCGGCGCGTCCTCGGCGAGGGTGGCGCCGGCGGTGGCGTAGTCCCGGTCCGGATAGTAGGCGCTCTCCCCCGCTCCGCGCTGCACCAGCACCTCGTGCCCGGCCTTGACCAGCCGCGCCACGGAATCGGGCACCAGCGCGACCCGCCGCTCGCCGGGAGCGGTCTCTTTGGGAACTCCGATGCGCATCGGGACTCCACAATCGGAAGAGGACGCCTAATCATACGCGTCCCGGGAGATCCAGCCAGTGGGTTCACCCCTCCAACTGAATGATGATCTCCCGCCAGCCTGGGTCGGGCGGCACACCGAGCTGCGCCGCGAGCTCCTGGGCGTGTCGGCGGGCGTGTCGAAGCGCGCCGGAGCGATCGCCGAGCCGAGCAAGCGTCTGGACCAGCGCGAGCGCGACGGTTGAGTCCAGCGGGTCGAGATCGGCGGCGCGACGCCACCATGCCAGCGCGCCTGGATCGTCCTCATTCAGAGCTGCACGCTTCGCCAGCGCGATGAGCGTGGCCCCGGCTTGTCGCGCCAGGCGGTTGCGCTGGCCGTCCACCCAGCGCTCGAACTCCGGCGCGTCCTTCAGGAAGAATCCATCCAGAAATGGCCCCCCATAAAGGGCGACCGCCTCCTCCAGAGCTCCCCGAGTCAGCGCCTCCTCGAACTCAGCCACGTCGGTCGTGATCACCTCGGGATTGAGCCGGAGCGTCTTTTTCCCTACGAACAGGGCCTCCTGGCCAGGCTGCCTCCGCTGCGCATAGAGGAGCTGGTTCAGCACATGGCGCGCCCGCTCGGCATCCGACTCGGGCCAGAGGCAGGCCTGCAGCTTGTCACGGCTGAGTCCGCCGTCCCGAGCCACGGCGAGCAGGGCAAGGATCGCCAGCCGCCGCCGCTGGGTGACGGCGCCGGTGAGGTTTTCGGCCCCACGCGACAGGGACAGCCCACCGAAGGTGCGCAGCCGGAGCATGGCTCTGCAGTTGACTCCTTATTGACCGGGGATTGACCGCCGGAACCTAGCATATACGCGCCCTGATTCCTCACGGCAAGCCGCTGGGCCAATGAGGGGATGGAGCCACCATGTCCCGACTCACGAGAATTCTTCGGCCGCGTCAACCCGGGTGGGAGCTCGGACCCCTTTCAGCTATCCTAAGCTGCTCGCTGATCGCCGCCTGTGGCGCCGACAACTCGACGGCGCCCCTGCCACCCCCTCCGCCGCCCACCAGCGGAAGCGTCGCGGTGGTCACGAGAACCCTGGGCGAGGCTCTCGACCCGGACGGCTACGCTATCCGCATCGACGACACTCCAGTACTGACGTCCCCCAGCAACGGCACCTCGGAAATCACGGGGATCGCTCTAGGAACCCACTCGCTCAGGCTCGCCGATGTCGCGGCTAACTGCTCTCTGACCACTTCCAACCCACAGAATGTGGTTGTCGCCAGTGAGGGACCGGTCGAAGTGACATTTGGCGTTCACTGCGCCGCCTGGGCGGTGCTGGAAATCAGCGTTGTGACCAGCGGAGGGGACCCCGACCCCGATGGGTACGGGCTCTACCTGGATGGAGAACCGGGCCAGCCAGTGGAGCCGGACACCACGCTCAGGCTGGACCGGGGCGCCGGCACCCATACCCTGTCGCTTGGCGACCTGGCGAGTAACTGCTCGGTGACCGGCGTCGACCCGCTGGAGCTGTCAGTGGCCCCGGGAGACACCGCCGGAGCCACGTTCGAGGTGATCTGCACGTCCTTCTCGGCGGGTCGGATCGTGGTCACGACCCACACCAGTGGAACCTTCACCGATCCCGATGGGTATTCGGTCTCTCTGGACGGCGGGACCGCTCGCGCCATCGGCACCGCCGAGACGGTCATCTTTTCCGAAGTCGCACCGGGAACCCACTCGGTGAAACTGACCGGCATGTCTCCCGGGTGCGGTTTCTGGCTGGCGAATCCGAAGAGGATCTCCGTGATCGCCGGGGCAGCGGTCAATGTGTCGTTCGATGTCCTCTGTATCCCCTGAGCCACATATCGATTCCTGGGCCCTTCCGGAGGCACGATGAGCCACCCCGTGGGTTTCTCGATGCCGTGGTTCGTTGGGTGGCTGTCGACCGGACTTACATGCGCCGTTCTCCCGGGGTGCGGCGGCAGTGACCTCACCCAGCCAGGGTCAGGCAGCGTCCAGGTCAGTGTCTCGACTTCCGGAGACTCGCTCGATGCCGACGGATACATGGTCGTGCTCGATGGTGACTCGGTGGAGCTCCCTGGCAACAGTACTTCAGTCACCCTGGAAGGTGTGGAAGCCGGTGCCCACGAGGTGAAGCTCGCGGGCGTTGCCCCGAACTGCGCAGTGAGCGGCGCCAATCCGGAGCGGGTGACGGTTGCCCCGGACACGATGGCCGACCTGACGTTTGCGGTGGAATGCTCGGCGACCGGAACGTTGGAGATCTTCAGCACGACCACCGGTCTTTCTCTCGACCCCGACGGTTACCGAGTCGAGGTGGACGGTACGGCAGGAAGGCCGATCGGCAGGAGTGCCTCAATCCTGGTCTCGAGCCTGGGTGGGGGCAGTCACATATTGCGCCTGATCGGCATCGCTGCGAACTGCACCGTGGTAGGACTCAATCCTCTCCCTGCTGTCGTCATCACGGGCGGCACCGGCGTCGCTCGGTTCGACGTGGTCTGCGTGCGCCCGCCCGGCCCCGGTACCGGTCAGCTGCTGTTCACCAGCGACCGGAGCGGAACTCCCGAGATCTATCGCATGAATGAGGACGGCTCGGCAATTGTCGACCTCACGCCAAACGCTCAGGCCGTGGCCGGCCGCTGGTCGCCCGATGGCTCGAAGATCGTGTTCACGTCTATCCGCGACGGCAACTCGGAGATCTACGTGATGGAGGCCGACGCCTCCCACCCGGTTCGGCTCACCCGGACGCCGGAGCACGAGACCGATCCGGTGTGGTCCCCCAACGGAACCAGGATCGCCTATGCCGCCGGTGGCCAGGTCTGGATCATGAACGCGGACGGTTCGGGGGCCACCCCGCTGACAGAAGGGGCTGAGCCCTCGTGGTCTCCCGACGAGACAAGGATCGCGTTCGCACGCCGGTCCAGCCAATACGATCCGTTGGCCGAGAGATATGCCAACGATATCTACACCATCGCGCTTGACGGGTCCGCACTCAGGAATCGCACGAATACCACCAGCGGGTTCGTCTCCTTTGCCGCGCCGGCGTGGTCGCCAGACGGTACCAGGATCGCCGCCTGGCAGCGCGCGCCGGGGCGAACGTTCCCGTCGTATGTGAACAACGTGGTCGTCATCGGTGCCGACGGCGGCCTCCTGGTCCTCACCGGACCGGCGGTGTACCCAAGCGCGCCGGTATGGTCCCCCGATGGGGCGGCGATTGCGTTCGCCACTCGCGAGGCCAGCGTGCCGCCCGAGATCCGAATGATCGCGATTTCTGGCGGAGCCGCCCTCACGCTCGCGCCGAGCCCAGGATTCGATCTTCCCACCAGCTGGCGATGATCGAGAGGCAGGTGAACCATGACCGGCTGCGCCACCGACTCGCATACCTTCAGCAGCCACAAAGGCGAGGTATGCTCCGCTCAGGTGGAGTGATCTCGTTGTACTGGCCGAGCTCTCTGGCGGCATCCACCACCCCCGTCGATGCGTCTATCACGGTGAATTTGGCCGCCGAGCGGCCCCTAATCGGCAGATGTCGCACGACCTATGAGATCTTTGATTTCGAGTTCCCACCTCCCCATGGATTTCACCGTGGTACCGGCCCACACTGAGGGGACGCCGATCCTGACGGCCGCAAACGGGGACGGCTTCGCGGCGCCGAGTCCGATCGGAGGTTGACCGGCCGACTCGCATTCTGATGCCGGGCGCGCTCGCCGACCGCGCCTGCTGACCCTCATCCCGGTGCTCGACCTGCGGCGCTCGACCGGTCGGAGTTCCTCCACAACTGGCGGCTTGGTCACCCGGGCCGCATCTTTCGTCAGTCTCCCAAATCAGGACGGCCGCTCGTGTCGGATCCCTACCCCCGCCTCACCTCGGCGCTCGGGCGCCGCTATGCGTTCGAGCATGAGCTCGGCCGGGGGGGTATGGGCACGGTGTTTCTGGCGCGGGATCTCAAGCACGGACGACGGGTTGCCCTCAAGGTGCTACCCCCGGACCTGGCGGGCGCGCTCGGGCCGGAGCGGTTTCTGCGCGAGATCCAGATTGCGGCCCGGCTTTCTCATGCCCACATCCTTCCACTCTACGACTCCGGGCAGGCCGGAGGTCTGCTCTACTACGTCATGCCGTACGTCGAGGGCGAATCGCTGCGCAGCAGGCTCCTGCGAGAGAAGCAGGTCGCCGTTTCCGACGCGCTGGAGATCGCTCGGCAAATTGCCGACGCGCTGGCGTTTGCCCACGCGGCCGGAGTGATCCATCGCGATATCAAGCCGGAAAACATCCTCCTCGCCGGGTATCCGCCACGCCCGACGAGTGCAGGGGCTGGGTGGCACGCCTTGCTCGGTGATTTCGGCGTGGCGAAGGCCGTCGGCGCCCCCGGCTCAGCCCCGGAGGGCGATCTGCGCACCGATACGGGGCTACCCCTCGGCACCTTGGCCTACGCCAGCCCGGAGCAGGCCGCCGGCAGCCGGGCGCTCGATGGCCGATCCGACCTCTACAGCCTCGGCTGCGTGCTGTACGAGATGCTGGTGGGAGACCCGTCGGGGGGCCGGCCGACTGCATCGCAGATTCTGGAGAACCGGTTTGCAGTGCAACCGCCGGCGACGCGGAGCCTCCGAGCGGAAGTGCCGGAGTGGGTTGACCGGGTACTGGCACGGGCACTGGCGCGAGACCCGGCGGAGCGTTTCGCCAGCGCCGCCGAGTTCCGAGACGCCCTCACGGCCCCGACCGCCATCGAAACTGCCTCGCAGGCGGCGGCCCCAGCGGGGGCCCTGGTACCGCGACGACCGCAGCTCGTGTGGATGGGGACCGGTGCCGCGACGCTGGCGCTCATCGGCGCGGCGGTGGCCTTCCTGCCTCGCCACAGTCCGAAGACGGATCCGAAGCAGGTCGTGGTCGCCGGCTTCGAGAACAAGACCGGGGACTCGGCACTCGCCCCGGTGGGTGACATCGCGGTCGACTACATCGCTCGTGGGCTGGCAGCCACCCGGCTCCTGCACGAGGTGTACGACGCCCGTGCAACCGCGCTTGAGGCCGGCCAGCCCGCCCGTCCCGGCATGGCGCAGGGTCGGGAACTGGCCAGGCGAGTGGGCGCGGGAACGGTGGTGGGAGGCAGTTATTACCGCGAAGGGGACAGCCTGCACTTCGAGACCCAGCTCGTCGATGCTGCCTCCGGCAAGCTGGTCCTGTCGCTCGAGCCGGTCGTGGGACCCAGTGGTGAGAAGACTCGCATCATCGAGACGCTCCGCCAGAGGGTCATGGGCGGCTTCGCCACGGTGTTCGGCTCGGGGTTCGAGGACTGGAAGGCGGCGAGTGTTCCGCCCAGCTACGACGCCTATCAGGAGATGCTCATCGCCGGGGACGACCTCTGGGTCTTCAAAAGTGAGCTGGCCGCAGAGCATCTGCATCGGGCCATCGCCAGGGACTCCGACTATAGCGGCGCGAAGGTCCAGCTTAGCCATGCGCTCGCTACTATGGGTCTGTGCGACGAGGTGGATTCGATTGCCCGCTCACTCGAGCCCGAAGCGGGACAGCTGCCGCCCGCCGAACGTGGGGTTCTGGCCTACTCGCAAGCTCAATGTGACCGCGACAGGGAGGGCCAGGTCGAGGCGGCCAAGGCCGTGCTGGCGGCCGCCCCCCACTCCGTCGGGTATACGGTGCTGGGAGGGATCAACGCGATCGAGCTCGGCCGTCCACGCGAGGGCCTTGCCATTCTGCTGCGTTTCGACGCGGAGCACGTCCCCCTGAGTGACCAGCAGCGCAACATCTACTGGGGGTTCGTGGGGTACGCCTACCACGATCTGGGCGAATTCCGGAAGCAGCTACAGACCGCGGCCCGGATCGACCACAGCCCCGACGCTCGTGCGCTCGCTGGCCTGCGCGACTCGGCGGCCGTCCGGCGGCTGGTCCGCGGCTGGCTCGAGCACGGGGACACTACGGGTCCGACCTTTGACCGCGCCGAGTGCGCCGCGCTCGAGCTCCGCGCGCACGGATCTCCTGCCGCTGCAGCGGCCCTGCTCGAATACATCGTCGCTCGCCGGGGACCGGCCCGGACTGCCGAGGCCGAGGCTGGACCCTGTCTCTGGAACCTCTTCACCGCCCACTACTACGCCGGTCGTTGGGAGGACGCCAGAGCGGCCTACGCCCGGAGAATCTCCGAGGATTCCAGCGATGTCAGAGCGCATGCCGCTCTCGCCGCGTTAGCGGTCCGTCGAAAGGATTGGGCTGAGCTCGCAGAGCAAAAGAGATGGCTGGCGAGGCATGACGACCTCGCCCTGGCGTGGCTTGGCCTGGCCCGCGTAGCCGCCCTGCAGGGACGTCGCGACGAGGCGGTCAACCTCCTCACGCGAGCTCTGCAGCGTGGACTCGAGCGCCACTTCGTTCACATCGATCCGGATTTGGACTCCTTGCGGGATTATCCGCCATACCAGGAGCTGATGCGTCCGAAGGGATGAGCCAGCGATGACCGGGGCCCGAGAGCGCATTCTCAGGCAGGTCCCTCTCACGATAGCGCTCGAGTGCTGCCTCGGGCTCGCCACGATCCGAGCCCAGGGCGTGACCGGGGCTGCTATTCAGGGCCATGTCCTGGCTCCCGACAGCGTCGCGATCGAAGACGCCAGCATCCTCGTCACCAACACCGCTAATGGCGAGCGGTGGCAGACCACGAGCCGTGGAAAGGGACGATACGGCCTGGACCAGCTCTCGGTCGGCGGGCCGTATGTCGTCGAAGTGCATGCGGTGGGCTTCGCGCCAGCCCAGCGCGCCGGCATCTTCCTCTCGCTCGGCCAGCGGCTCACCGCCGACTTTGCGCTGAGCAGGGCAGCCTACCAGCTGCCCGAGGTCGGCGTCGTGGCGGGGCTCGACCCGCTGATCAACCCCGGCCGCACCGGGCCGGCGCAGACCATCAGCGAGTCGATCATGACTCGACTGCCGGTGCCCGGCCGGGACTTCGGTCAACTCGCGCTGCTCTCTCCGCAGGTCCTCTGTACTCGCCCCAGCGTTCTCGCCTTCGGATGCGGTGGCCTGTCCATCGCGGGACAGCCCGACCGGCTCAACGGGCTGCAGATCGACGGCGCGACCAACAACGACCTCCTGGGCAGCTCACTACTGGGTAGCATCGGGACGCCGGGGCAAGCGTTCGGAGCTCGGACCCTCTCCGTCGAGGCGATCAAGGAGCTGCAGGTCATCTCGGCACCCTTCGACGTGCGGTTCGGCAACTTTGCCGCAGGATTGGTGAACGCGGTAACCAAGTCGGGCGGCAATCATTTCGAGGGGTCGCTCACCAGCTATTACTCGGAGACTGGGCTGGTGGGGAAGGATCCGGACGGCAGCCGAGGCGCGGAATTTAAGAGCAAGGAAGTGGGCCTGACGCTGGGCGGTCCGCTCGTCCACGACCGAGTCGCCTTCTTTGTCGATGCCGGGATCCAGCGTCGCATTGCTCCCGAGAATGCCGCGCTGATCCGGCCGGATAGTCCAGACAACGTCGAGAGCGTGGGAATCAGTTACGCCAGTGCCGTTCGCTTTCAGGAGATTCTCCGAGACCGCTACGGCGTGGACGCTGGGGATTTCGGCGCGTTCCCCTTCCGCATCCCAGCCGAAAACCTCCTGGGCAAGGTAACGCTCCAGTTGGGGGTCAACAGCCGCCTCGAGGTGTCGCACAACTACTCCCACAGCGATCTGCGCATCGTGATGGATCGAAACTTTGACTTCTACCCGCTCACCTCCAGGGTCTTCGCGCTACCAGTCACGACCCACGCCACTCGGTTGACCTGGACCGCCAGCTTCGGAGGTCGGTACAGCAACGAGCTGATCGCGGCACGGATGCGTGAACGCTTCCACTGCTCGCCGGCAAGCGCCTTTCCTGCGATTTACGTGCAAGCCGAGGCACGCCAGCTGTCGGCGGGTAGCGCGTGTCAATTTCCAGATGCCGCCGATCAACACATCCTGGAGCTGACCGACAACCTCACCTTCGCGTCCGGGTCGCATCGATTCACGCTCGGTAGCCACGATGAGCTGATCCGGCTCAGCAGCCAGCAGTTTCTCGACTACTTCTTCAATACCGGTTGGACCTTCAGCAGCCTCGATTCGCTGGAGCAGGGGCTGCCCTATTCCTACACTGCGACGCTGCGGGGTCGAGCGCGCCCCTCCGGTCCGCTGTCCGATCCGACGGTGACCCAGATTGGGACCTACTTCCAGGACCAGTGGAATCCGACTCCACGTCTCACCGTCACTCCCGGGCTGCGCATGGACGTGCCGTTCCTATCGCGGAAACCAGTGCGCAACGTCTCGCTCCTGAGCAGTCCGCTCAGGCTCGACAATGTTCCCACCCCGAGCGGACACACCCTGTGGTCGCCCCGGCTGGGCCTGAGCTACGATCTCACCGGCAACGGCAGCACGTATCTGCGCGGGGGCGTCGGACTGTTCGCCGGTCGACCCGCCTACAAGTGGTTCGCGGAAGTGGACGCGCACACCGGATTGGAGGCGTACTCGCTCGAATGCGTCGGGGTCAGCAGTGTCCCTCCGTTTACGATAGATCCCACCAATCAGCCAACCACCTGCGGCAGCGGGGTCATCCTTGCGAGCCCGCTGGTGAACGTCTTCGACCCAGCGTTCCGCTTCCCCCGCAACCTCAAGCTGGCTCTCGGCGCCGACCACCGGCTGCCCTGGGGGGTAGTCGGCACGATCGACTTCCTCTACACCCGCGCGATCGACCAGTACGACCTGATCGACCTCAATCTGAAGCCGCCCGCCGCGGCCAGCGGCGAAGGCAACCGCGCGATGTATGGCACCCTCGACAGCCTGGGAGCGGCAAGGCCGGATCGGGTGACGGATCAGTTCGGGCCGGTGATGCAGGTGAGAAACGCGAGGGCAAATCGGGCGTTCTCGCTTACGACACAGCTGCAGAAACGCTTCCCTAACGGAACTGAGCTCGGCGTCTCGTACACCTATAGCCGTTCGAGAGATCTGTTGTCCGCCAGCGAGGACAATACCGACGCCGACGTCGGTGATACGCCACTCGATGGAACGCTCGATCGGCGCCGCATCGCCACCGCGGCCTGGGAGGTGCCGCACCGAATCACCCTTCTGGGCACGACGAACCTGCCGCTCGGCTTCCGGATGTCGCTGTTCTATGAGGGTCTCTCGGGCGGGCCGTACACCTACACAATCGAGGGCGACGCCAACGCGGACGGCTTCAGCGACGACGATATCGTCTACGTCCCGGCGCAGCCCCGGCCGGGCGGGGATGTGACTCTCGCCGCGCGGGACGAGGAGGGCAACCTCATCCCTGCCTCAGCCGAGCCCTACGAGAAGCTCGCCGCCTTTATTGACCGTGAGCCCTGCCTGCGGAACCACCGCGGGACGATCATGCGGCGGAACAGCTGTCGGAATGCCTGGGTGAACAACACCAGCGCCCGATTTGCCAAGCTGTTTCCCACGCTGCACGGGCACCGCATGGAGCTCTCCCTGGATGTGCTCAACCTCCTCCACCTGCTGAACAGCCACTGGGGCGTGGTTCGCGGGGTCGAACACACGAGGTTGCTCCGATTGATCGGGTACGATCCGGCCTTGGGACGAGGGATCTACACGGTTCAGGTGCCCAGGCTTCGGGTGCTGGATGTCGACGGCTCCCGATGGCGGATGCAGCTCGGAGTCCGTTACGACTTCTGAGGCCGGGTTTAAAGCTTGATCTTGGGCAGCGTGATCCCCGGCGCCAGTCCGCCGGTGAGCCGCTTGAGCTGCGCCTGCAGGTCGGCCCGCACCTTGTCGAGCTGCTGCTGCTGCCCGCTCACCCGCTGGGTCGCCTGAGTCTGCAATGCCGCGATCTGCCGCTTCACCGGCTCCACCTTGTCGCTCACGAGGCTGTCCACCTTGGCGCGGGCCATCGCCTCCGCCTTGGCGACCTCCTCGCCGATCACGGCCTTGAGCCGGGCGGCGATCGCGTCGTCCAGATTGCTCCGCACCGACAACCTGGGCGCACTGATGGTACCGCGCACCTGGGCATCGACATCGAGCTGCTTGAGGCCGGAGACCACGCGCCAGACCAGACCCTCCAGGTCGTTGAGCGGGCGTCCGCGCGCATTGTCCAGCGCCCAGGCCACGTTGCTGGAGCCGATGCCCCAGCGCCCGAAGAGCTGATCTCCCTTGAGGGCGAAGGCGAGCGTCGCGGCGCCGGTCCCCGGCGCCAGCCGGAAGGGAAGCCCGGGGATGTCGAAGGACGGCAGCGTCACGCCGCGCAGCCGAGCCGCGACTGAATCGCGCGGGCTCGAGGAGAGATGGTTGATCACGCCGGAGACGTCGATGTCGGCGATGGCCGACCCCGCGGCACTCCGGTGCGCGGTCACCGTCATCGGCCTGCCGTAGAGCGCGGGCGTCGAGGTGAGCCCCCGGACACTCGCCTGGTACGCGCCGCGCAGCGGGTTGCCGCCGCCGATCGCAAAATCGATCTGGGCGAGCTGCACCAGGAACGCGGGCCAGGTGTGCTCCTTGGGAAAGCCGATGGTCTTCCCGGCGGCCCGGAGCCGCTGGGGGCCGGGATCCTCCCGAGGCAGGAGTCCCGGTGGCATGTAGTGGCGGGCCAGCTCCGTCCAATAGAGCGCCTGCTGAAAGCGCTCGATGCTCACCTTACCGAAGAACGCGTTGCCGATGTCGGGGGCGGAAAAGCTGGGCAGCTTGAGCAGTGACCTGGCGAACGCGTAATCCTTCCGCCGGGCCTCATCCAGACCCTGCACGCCCGTGCCGAGAAGCTGGACGCCTTGGGTGACCTGCCGCTGCAACCCGTTCACTTGCTGTTTGGCCTGATCCAGGTGCTTGAGAGTTTCCTGCACCGATTGAATCGCCTGGCGGGTGCCATCGAGGCCGAGCTTCCGCGGATCGGTGGCGGCCAACCGGTCGGCGAGCGTCCGGGCGGAATCCACGGTGCCGCGAACGTCGATCTGGGTGAACCCCTGCTCCAGCGCCCGACGGGTGGAGTCGGTGCGCGCCACCAGCCCCTGAGCGGCCTGCACCGTGCCGAGCTGGGTCGGATTGAGCACCAGCCGCTTGATCGTGTCGATCGGGGTGAGCTGGAGCAGCGGGACGTCGAACTGCTGGGTCCACTGCCGCACGGCGCGGAGCGCCTGGGGGGCGAAGCCGCCGCCCTTCACCGGCCGGGCGGGCACTCGCCGGGCAGTGCCGAACCGCATGCC